>JBFYNT010000275.1:0-3393 GCA_041304225.1 Candidatus Aminicenantota bacterium | reverse complement strand
GCTTCTTGTAGCGCTCCTCCATCTTCTTGACGATGTCCATCAGGACGACGTGGGCCTTCTTGGGGTCGTTGATGACCGGGCAGAGCAGGTGGGGGATGTCCTCGTAGAGCGTGAACTCGAGCCGCTTGGGATCGATGAGGACGATCTTGACCTCCTCCGGCGTCGCCTTGTACAGGATGCTGGCGATGAGGGCGTTGAGGGCCACGCTCTTGCCGGTGCCGGTCGAGCCGGCGATGAGGAGGTGGGGCATGACGGCGAGATCGGTGACGGTCACGCCGCCGTGGACGTCCTTGCCCAGGGCGAAGGACAGCTTGGACGGCGAATCCTGGAACTTCGGGGACTCGATGATGTCGCGGAGCTTGATGACCTCGCGCTTGTCGTTGGGGATCTCGACGCCGAGCGACGACTTGCCGGGGATGCGCTGGATGCGCACGGACTCGGTCTCCAGGGCCAGGGCCAGGTCCTCCGTCAGGTTCGCCACCTGGGCGACCTTGATGCCCGGGGCCGGGAAGTACTCGTAGGTCGTGATGACCGGGCCGGGGTGGTACTCCCGGACCTCGCCCTCGATGCCGAACTCCTTGAGCTTCTCCTCGATGCGCCGCTTCTTGTCGACGAGCTCGGCCTGGCTGATCTTCTCGGCCGGCAGGCCGGGCTCGAGCAGGGTGAAGGCCGGGTAGCGGTAGTCGCCCTTCTTGCCCGGATCGGGAAAGAGCAGGGGCTGCGGGGCCGGCGGCGCCACGGGCTTGGACGGGGGGGCCGGGGCCTTGAAGGCGGGCCGGCGGGCGGCCTCCTTCTCGAGCCGCCGTTCCTCCCGCTCGCGCTCTCTTTCGGCCTCCTTCTCGGCCTTGCGGGCGGCCTTCTCGGCCTTGGGGTCGGGGACCGCGGGAGCGGCCGCGTACTTGTCGCGGACCTTCTCCCTCATCCGGTCCTTCTCCTTGGCCTTCTGGCGGTCCGTGACCTGGATGCGGACCTCCTTGGCCGTGGACTGGAAGGCGCCCTTGGCGAAATGGAGGGTCTTGGCCAGGGACCAGCGGGTGGAGAAGAGCAGGAACACGGCCAGGGCGGCCAGGAGGAAGAAGAACGAGCCGATCTCGCTGAGGAAGCGGGCGAGGAAGCTGAGCAGGAGCTGCCCCAAGATGCCGCCGGCCGGGAAGTCGCTGCCGCGGTAGGGAAAGTGTTCGAGGAAGGCCAGGAGCGGACAGACGATGAGCAGGCCGAGCGTGATCGTGCCCAGGCGCTTGAGGAGGTGGGCCGAGGTGCCGCGCAGGACGGCGCGGAGCGCGGCGTAGCCGAGGACGAAGGGCAGGACGAACGCGGCCAGGCCCAGCAGCGACAGGACGACCTGGGCGAAATACGAGCCGGCGCCGCCGGCGAAGTTGCGGGTGGCGTGGCCGGCGACGGGGACGGTGGCGAAGGACGGGTCCTTGGCGTCGAAGCTGATGACGCCGATGAACGCGAACAAGGCCAGGAAGACGAGGAGGACGCCGGTGATCTCGACGGCCAGGGCCTGCTTCTTGGGCGAGGGCTTGCCGTTCCGGCCGTTCTTGCCGCCCGCGGCGGACCTCTTCCTCTTTTTCACGGCGGGGATTATAGCACAACGAGAGGGGACATGCCCCTCGAAACTCGGGACGTGTCCCCGGCCGACTATGATCGCAAGGCCGCGAACAGGGCGAACAACGCGTCGGGAGCGAGCTCTTCGGCCCTGACGTTGCGGCCGAGGCCGAGAGCCCCGTAGGCCGCGTCGAGCGCGGCCGGCGTGGCCCGGCGGGCCAGGTTCTTCCAGAGCATCTTGCGGCGCTCGGCGAAGGCCGCCCGGAGAAAGGCGCGGAACGGCTCGTCAGCGGCGCCGGGATGAAGGGGGGCGGGCCGGCGGCGGAGCGTCAGCAGGGCCGACTGGACCTTGGGCGGAGGGGAGAACGAGCCCGGCGCCACTGTAAACGCGACGCGCGCTTCGAACTCGTTCTGGAGCAGGATGCCGAGGGGTGCGTAGCTCTTCGTACCCGGGCCGGCCGTCACCCGCTCGGCCACCTCTTTTTGGATGAGGAACGCGGCGTCAGATAGGACCTCGCGCTCGTCGAGGACCCGGAAAAGGAGCGGCGTCGAGATCGAGTAGGGGATGTTGCCGACCAGGCGGAGCGTCGGGGAGCCGGTCCTCCGCGCGATCTCGCGGAGATCGATGTTGAGGATGTCCCCCGTTACGATCTCGATATGATCAGGGACCATTTCCCGGAGCCCGGCGGCAAGTCGGGCATCCTTCTCGACGGCGACGATGCGGCCGGCCCCGGCCGATAGCCACGCCGTCAGCGCGCCCCGTCCTGGCCCGACCTCGACGATCACGTCTTCTGGCTTGGGGTCGATGACGCCGGCGATCTTCTGGAGGACGCCCACGTTGGAAAGGAAATGCTGGCCGAGGGCGTGGCGTCGGGATTTGTACATGGAGCGGACTGCATTTTATCCTTTTTCAGCCGGGCGATAAAGCGCATACAACAAAGCTGATTGACCGGCCCCGAGGCGATCCGTATAATTCCGGCGGGGAACCAGAGAAGGAACGAGAGAGATGAAGCTCAAGAGAATACTGCTCTTCGCGCTGGGCGTGGCCGTCGTCGTGGCCGGCGTCCTGGCCCTGAACAAGCGGAACAAATAACCCCTCCGGGAGGGCCCCTTCCCCCCCGGTCCCGCCCCCGGGTGTTTGACAAGCCCCATCGGTTTGCCTAGAGTATGTGGGCATCCATACCATGGCCGAGAAGAAGATCCTGCTTGTCGATTACGACGCCCCGAGCCTGGAAAAGCTCTCCAAACTGCTGAAAACGAACAGGTATCAGGTCGTCAAGGCGTCCGACGGCAAGTCCGGCTACGAGGCCTACATCTCCGAGAAACCCGACCTCGTCGTCCTCGAGGCCATGCTGCCCAAGATGCACGGCTTCGACCTCTGCCAGAAGATCTCCCGGGAATCCAAAGGACGGGTCCCGATCATCGTCATCACCGGCCTCTACAAGGGGCCCAAGTACCGCCAGGAGGCCCTCAATGGTCTCGGGGCTTCCGACTACTTCGAGAAGCCGCTCGACCTGGCCGGCTTCCTGGCCGCGGTCAAGCGCCTGCTCCACGAAGAGGACGATTTCGAGGACGAGCTGCCCGATTCGAACTCGGTCATCGAGGCCCTCAGCCGCCGCGGCCGCGGGCCCGCCTCTCCCAAGGGGGAGGGGAAACCGGCCCGGAAAGGATAACGCCCATGACCAGCCTTTGGACCCGTTGTAACAACTGCCAGCGGATCCTCTACAAGCAGGACATCCTGGACAATATGGCCGTGTGCCCCTCCTGCAGCTTCCACTTCCGCCTCTCGGCCGAGGAGCGCCTGCAGATGCTTTTCGACGACGGCGCCTACGAGGTCCTCGA
>JBFYNT010000274.1:0-3269 GCA_041304225.1 Candidatus Aminicenantota bacterium | reverse complement strand
CTTCCGCGGCCGCAAGCTCGTCAAGAGCTGGAAGATGAAGACCGACAGCGAGAAGACGGGCGACGAATACGGCGCCGTCCTCCTCAACCTGATGCAGGTCGCCGGCCTTGCGGCCGGCAAGGTCACGGGCGCCATCATCTCCAGCGTCGTCCCGCCCCTCACGTCCGCCATCGAGGAGATGTGCCGGACCTATTTCGCCGTGACGGCCCGCGTCGTCGGGCCGGGACTCAAGACGGGCATGCCCATCCTGTACGAGAATCCCCTCGAGGTCGGGGCCGACCGGATCACGGCCGCCGTCGCCGCCTTCGAGAAATACGGCGGCCCGGTCATCGTCCTCGATTTCGGCACCGCGACGACGTTCGACGCCGTCTCGGCCAAGGGCGAGTACCTCGGCGGGGCCATCGCCCCCGGCATCCGGATCTCGGCCGAGGCCCTCTATCTCAAGACGGCCAAGCTGCCGCGCATCGAGATCCGCAAGCCCAAGCGGGCCATCGGCCGCACGACCGTGTCGAGCATGCAGTCCGGGCTCTATTTCGGCTACATCGGCCTGGTCACCCGGACGATCGCGGAGATCCGCAAGGAACTCGGCAAGAACGCCAAGGTCATCTCCACGGGCGGCTTCGGCGGCCAGGTGGCCGCGGAGGTACCGGAGATCGAGGCCCACGAGCCCGACCTCGTCCTCGAAGGCCTGAGGATCATCCACGAGAGAAACCTGGACGTCCGGGAATAGCCGGGGACCGGGCGGACCGTCATGGACAGCGACAGAGAACAGAGCGGCTATTACCGGGAGATCGCCCGCGTCTTCCTGGCCCGCCGCGGCGGGGCGCTCCTCCTCTCGCCGAAGGACCTGTCGACGATCGCCGCCTGGGAGGAAAAGAGGATCCCGCTCGACGCCGTCGTCGAAGGCATCGGCCGGACGTTCGAAGGCCTCAGGGCCCGGGGCCGGGCGATCAAGACGGTCTCCCTGGCCTTCTGCGACAGGCAGGTCGAGGCCGCCTTCGACCAGCACCGGGACCGGGCCGCCGGCCGGCGGACGGACCCCGGCGCCGGGACCGGGACCGAGAAGGCCGCCAAGGTCCGCGGAGAGATCGCCGGGGCCCTCGTGACACTTCCCGCCGGCGACCTCGAGATGCAGCGGCTCCTGCGGAAGGCCCTCGAGGCGCTCGCCGGCTCCGGGCCCGACCCGGCCGCTCTTGAGCGGATCGACGCGGAGATCGAAGAAGCCCTCTGGGCCGGCGCGACGGCCGCGGAAAAGGCCGCCGCGGAATCCGAATCCCTGAAAGCGCACAAGGGCCGCAAGCCCGCCGGTTTCGAGGACTCGGTCCGGCGGCGCGCGGTCATGGCGGCCCGGGCCCGCCGCCGCCTGCCGCATGTCTCACTTCATTATTATTGAGTGAACCAACCACATGACCCACGCACGCATCCTCACCCTGCTCAAGAAGCACAAGGACGGGCTCGACCTCGACCGGATCCTCGCCGAGCTCGGTCTCAAGCGCCGCGACCGGCCCAAGCTCCTCGAGGAGATGCGGGCGCTCACCGCGGCGGGCGACGTCCGCTCGCTCCGCGGCCGCTTCCACATCGCCGCGAAGACCGATGTCGTCCGGGGGCGCTTCGTCACCGCCCGGCCCGGCTTCGGGTTCGTCACTCCGGAAGGCGGCGGCGGGGACATCTTCGTCCCGGTCCGGCACGCCCACGGGGCGCTGCCGGGCGACGAGGTGACGGTCGTCGTCAACGCGCAGGGCAAGTTCGGCAAGCCCGAGGGCCGGATCGAGCGCATCCTCAGGAAGGGCCGGACCGGGCTCCTCGGGGTCTACGTCGAACGCTCCGGGGCCCCCCATCTCCAGCCGTTCGATTCGCCGGCGCTCGACGACCTGCCGCTCAAATCGCGGGGGAAACACCGGCCCGCGCCGGGCATGATCGTCGAGGCCGACCGGGCCACCCTGGCCGTGACCCGGGTCTTCGGCCGGCCCGAGGACCCCGGGGTGGACGCGCGGGTCGTCATCCAGCGCTACGGCCTCCGCTCCGAATTCCCCGAGGACGTCGTCCTCGAGGCCGAGGCCGTCCCCGACCTCGACGCGGAACCCGCCCTGGACGGCCGCCGCGACTTCCGGGACTGGACGACCGTGACCATCGACGGGGAGAAGGCCCAGGACTTCGACGACGCCGTCAGCGTCCGCCGCCTCGGCGACGGCGGCTGGCTGCTCGGCGTGCACATCGCCGACGTCTCCCACTACGTCAGGCCGGGGAGCGCCCTGGACCGCGAGGCCTTCGAGCGGGGGACGAGCGTTTACTTCCCCGACCTGACCCTGCCCATGCTGCCGGAACGGCTCTCCAACGGGCTCTGCAGCCTGCGGCCCCGGGTGCCCCGGCTGACGATGTCGGCCCTGCTCGACATCGACCGGGACGGCCGCGTCCGCAAGGCCGAGTTCACGCCCTCGATCATCAAGACCGCGCACCGCCTGACCTACAACGCGGTCTTCGCCGTCTTCGAGGGGGACGCCGGGGAAAGGGCCCGGTTCGCCGACGTCGTCCCCGATCTCCTCATGATGCGCGAGCTGGCCGAGGCCCTGCGGGCCCGGCGCATGGCCGAGGGCAGCCTCGACTTCGATCTCATCGAGCCCGAGCTCATCACCGAGGCCGGGAAGCTCCTGGCCGTCGCCGCCGCCGAGAGGAACGAGGCCCACCGGCTCGTCGAGGAGTTCATGGTCGCCGCCAACGTCGCCGTGGCCTCGGCTTTCACCGTCAAAAAGGTCCCGGCCATCTACCGCGTCCACCCCGCCCCCGACGAAGGCGATCTCGGGAAGCTCCGGGACATGCTCTTCCGCTTCGGCCTGGCCTTGCCGGACCCGGCCAAGGTCCGGTCCAAGGACCTCCAGCGCGTCCTCGAGCGGGCCAAGGGCGTGCCCGGGGAGAAGTTCATCGGCCGCCAGGTCCTGCGGGCCCTGAAGCTGGCCGTCTACACGACCAAGAATGTCGGGCATTACGGCCTGGCCAAGACCGATTACACCCATTTCACCTCGCCCATCCGCCGCTACCCCGACCTCGTCGTGCACCGCCTGCTCAAGGCCGTTCTCCGCCGGGAGAGCCGGCCGTCGCCGGAGCTCGAGCCGGTCGCGGCCGCGTCGTCCGAGCGGGAGAGGAACGCGGGTGAGGCCGAGCAGTCCATCGTCGAGTGGCGCATCCTGCGCTTCCTCAAGGACCGCCTCGGCGACGAGTTCGGCGGCATCGTCGTCGACGTCACCAAGGCCGGGCTCCTGGTCGAGATCGAC
>JBFYNT010000273.1:0-9380 GCA_041304225.1 Candidatus Aminicenantota bacterium | reverse complement strand
GTCCCTCGCGCCGCTCGGCGCGTCCGGGGGCCCGGCCCAGGCCGGGCCGGCGGCCGGGACGCCCGGCGGCTTCAAGCTCAAGTACGCCCCCGGGATCGGCGCGTTCGAGGCGAGCGCCGGGAAGACCGCCGCCGACCAGCTCAAGTTCATGGCCGACCAGGGCTTCACGGCCTGGTTCGACAACGGCCTGATGGGCCGGCCCGCGGCCGAGCAGGAGGCGCTGGCCGGTGAGTCGAAGCGGCTCGGCCTGACCGTCGGCCCGTTCGTCGTCTACGCCGACTTCGCCGTCGAGTCTTTCGTGACCAGGGACGTGGCCGTCCGCGACATGCTGGCGGCGCGCTTCAGGACGGCCGTCGAGACCGGCCGGCGCACCGGGTGCCGGTGGACGCTGGCCGTGCCCGGCCGCTTCAACCTGAGCTTGGATTGGGACTATCAGACGGCCAACGTGGTCGAGAACCTCAAGAGGATGGCCGGCATCTGCGAGCCCTCGGGCCTGGTCATCGTGCTCGAGCCCCTCAATCCCAAGGACCACCCCGGGCTCTTCCTGACCAAAATGGCCCAGGCTTACCAGATCGTGAAAGCCGTCGGGAGCCCCTCGGTCAAGATCCTCGACGACATGTACCATCAGCAGATCACCGAGGGCAACATCATCCCCAACATCGACGCCTGCTGGGACGAGCTGGCCGCCTTCCATGTCGGGGACTCGCCGGGACGGAAGGAGCCGGGCACGGGCGAGATGAACTACCGCAACATCTTCAAGCACATCCACGGCAAGGGCTACACGGGCGTCCTCTGCCTCGAGCACGGCAAGAGCCAGAAAGGCCTCGAGGGCGAGAAGGCCCTGCTCGCGGCCTACCGCGCCGTCGACAACTTCTAAAGGAGACGAACGATGGACGAAAAGCATGACAACGAGCTGACGCGCAGGGACTTCATCAAGACCGCTTCCACCGCCTCCGTGGCCGCGCTCGCGGCCGCCGTGGCCGGCACGGCCGGGCGCTGCGCCGGCGGGTCCGACGCCATCCGCATCGGCGTCATCGGCGCGGGCGGCCGCGGCACGGGCGCGGCCATCGACGCCGTGAACGCGGCCCCGGGGGTCGAGATCGTCGCCCTCTACGACCCGTTCCAGGACCGCGTCGACAAGTCGCTTCAGACGCTCCGGGAGAAGGTCCCGGCCGCGGTCAAGGTCACCCCGGAGACCTGCTTCACCGGCCTCGACGGCTACAAGAAGCTCCTGGCCATCAAGAAGATCAATTATATCGTCACGGCCGCCCCGCCCGGGTTCCGGCCCCTCCATCTGAAGGCCGCGGTCGAAGCGGGCAAGAACGTCTTCATGGAGAAGCCCGTGGCCGTCGATCCCGCCGGCGTGCGCTCCGTCATCGCCAGCTCGGAGCTGGCCGCCAAGAAGGGCCTGGGCCTTGTCGCCGGCACCCAGCGGCGCCACCAGACCCGCTACCTGGAGACCCTGAAGCGCGTCCACGACGGGGCCATCGGCGAGATCGTCGGCGGCCAGTGCTATTGGAACCAGGGCGAGCTCTGGGTCATCAAGCAGGCGCCCGAGATGAGCGACATGGAGTGGCAGTGCCGCAACTGGCTCTACTTCTCCTGGACCTCGGGCGACCACATCGTCGAGCAGCACGTCCACAACATCGACGTCATGAACTGGGCCTTCGGCGCGACGCCCGTCAAGGTCATGGCCATGGGCGGGCGCCAGGTCCGGACGGCTCCCGAGTACGGCAACATCTTCGACCACTTCGCCGTCGAGTTTGAGTATCCCAACGGCGTCCGGGTGGCCAGCCAGTGCCGCCAGACGCCGGGCTGCGCCGACCGGGTCGAGGAGAAGATCGTCGGCACCAAGGGCCACGCCTTCGGCTACGGCGAGATCGCCGGGCCGAACGCCTGGAAGTTCGAGGCCGACGAGCCCAATCCCTACGTCGTCGAGCACACCGACCTCATCGAGAGCATCCGGGCCGGCAAGCCGCTCAACGAGGGCAAGCGCATCGCCGAGAGCACGATGTGCGCCATCATGGGCCGCATGAGCGCCTACACGGGCCGGGCCATTTCCTGGGATTGGGCCATGAACGCCTCGAAGCTCGACCTCTTCCCGAAGACGCTCGCCTTCGGTCCGAATCCGGTCGACCCGGTCGCCGTGCCCGGCGTGACGCCGCTCGTCTGAGCCGAAAACCCGAAGCCCCGACAGAGGAGGAAGCCCCGTGAGCGAGAAACGCGTGAAAATGGACCGCCGCGAATTCATCCGGAAGGCCGCCGTCGGCGGCGCCGCCGCCGTAGCCGGGGCCGCCGGGTTCCCGACGATCGTCAGGGCCGCGGCCCTGGGCAGGGACGGCGCCGTCGCGCCGTCCGACCGCATCGTCATGGCCGGCATCGGCTTCGGCATGATGGGCCGGGGCATCATGGAGAACGTCCTCGAGAAGCCCGAGGTCCAGTGGGTGGCCGTCTGCGACCTCGACGACGAGCCCCTGGCCATGGCCAAGGGCATGGTCGACAAGAAGTACGGCAACAAGGCCTGCGCCACCTACCACGATTTCCGTGAGTTGTACCTCCGCAAGGACCTCGACGCCGTGTCGATCGCCGTGCCGGACCATTGGCACGCCATCCTGGCGATCTCGGCCCTGCGGGCCGGCCTGGACGTCTACGGTGAAAAACCCCTGACCCACAACTTACGCGAGGGGCGGGCCCTCTGCGACGCGGTCAAGCGGTACGGACGGGTCTGGCAGACGGGGTCGTGGCAGCGTTCGGTCGAGAACTTCCACCAAGCCTGCGAGCTCGTCCGCAACGGTCGCATCGGCAAGGTCAAGCGCATCGAGGTCGGGCTGCCCGAGGGGCATTACGACTTCGCCGGGACGTTCGGCCAGGAGGCGCTCGTCGCGCCGCCCGCCAATCTCGATTACGAGACCTGGGTCGGCCCGGCGCCCTGGTGGCCCTACTGCAAGGCCCGGGTCCACATGAACTGGCGCTGGAACATGGACTTCGGCGGCGGACAGTACATGGACTGGATCGGACACCACCTCGATATCGCCCATTGGGGCATGGGCTGGGACGAGACCGGGCCCGTCGAGATCGAGGCCACGGGCGAATACCCGACGTCGGGCATCTACAACAGCCCGACGCGCTACTACGTCAAGGCCAAATACGCGGACGGGACGCCCATGGTCCTGGCCGGCGGCCACGACGAGATCTGGAGCGGCACGAAGTGGATCGGCGAATACGGCTGGATCTGGGTCGACCGCGGCCAGTTCGAGACGGAGCCGGCCAGCCTCAAGCGCGAGGTCGTCGGGCCGGAGGAAGTGCGCCTGTACAAGAGCCGGGATCACCACCAGAACTTCCTCGACTGCGTCCGCAGCCGGGCCAAGACCATCACCCCGGCCGAGACGGCCCACCGCTCGGCGAGCGTCGGGCACCTGGGCGTCATCGCCATGGAGGTCGGCCGGAAGATCCAGTGGGACCCGGCCGCCGAGACCATCATCGGCGATCCCGAGGCGGAGAGGCTCCTGGGACACTCGTACCGCAAACCCTGGCAGCTGCCGGAGTGAGGAGAGCGACCATGAACAGAACGAACATCGCCATCGTCGTCGCGGCTCTCGTCGTCTCCGCATCGCTGGCGCTTCTGGCCGCTCCCGCGGCCGGGCAGATGGACGAGCGGGCCAAGCAGGGCATGGGTCTGACCTACGATTCGCTCGAAGCGATCCTGAAGGACCTCCAGACGTACGACACATCCGATGTCGGCCCGGCCATGCGCCTCCGGGCTTATGTCTTCTCTCACAAGGACAACGCCCAGGCCCGGAAGGACACCGAAGTCGCGCTCCTGAAGTTCATCGAAGGCTCCCCCGCTCCCGCCGGGCTCGTCGCGGCCTGCCGGGCGCTGCGGCTCGTCGGCGGACCGGAGGCCGTCCCCGTCCTCGCGGCCCTCGCGCTCAAGCCGGAGACGACCGACGCGGCCCGCTATGCGCTCGAGCGGATCCCCGGGGGTGAGGCCGACCGGGCCCTGGTCGAGGCGTTGGGCAAGACCACGGGCGCGATCCGGCGAGGCATCGTCTTCTCGATCGGCGAGAGGAAGACGGCCGCGGCGGTCCCGGCCCTGGCCGGCCTGGCCGGAGGAAAGGACGCGGCCCTGGCTGTGGACGCCGTCAAGGCGCTGGGCAAGATCGGCGGCCCGGAAGCCGTCAAGGCCCTCGGTGCCGCGCTCGGAAAGGCCGGCGCCGCGCTCAAGTCCGAGGCCGCTTCGGCTCTGATTCTCGCGGCCGAGTCCTTCTTCGAGGCCGGTGACAAGTCCGCGGCCGCGGCGGCCTACGACAAGGTCTTCGCCGCCAACATTACGCCCGTCTCGCGGCAAGCCGCGTTCAAGGGCCGGCTGGCCGTCGCGGACGACGCCAAGGGCCTGATCCTCAAGACCCTGGCCGGGAACGACCCGCTCCTCTATAGGCCGGCCCTGTCGGCGGTCCCGGCGAATTTCGGGGCCGGCGACATCCCCCAGGTCGGCGAACTCATGTCGCGTTTGCCAGAGGACGCCCGGGTCCAGCTGACCGCGCTGCTCGCTCGATATCCCGCCGAGACCGTCCGCCCCTATCTGCTGTCCGCCGCTGAGAACGCCTCCCTCGACGTCCGGCTGGCCGCGCTGCGGGCGATCGCGTCGGCCGGAGACGGCAAGTCGGTCGTCTTCCTGGCCACCAAGGCGGCCCGCACGGCCGGGGCCGAACAGGACGCGGCCCGCGAGGCTCTGGCCCGGCTCAAGGGCCGGGACGTCGACGAGGCGGTCCTCGCCCATCTCGCCAAGACCTCGGACGACGCCGTCAAGGCCGAGCTCGTCCAGGCGGCCAGCGCCCGCAAGATCGCCGGGGCCGAACCGGCCCTCATGGATATGGTCAAGGCCGGACCGGCCGCGCTCAAGACGAAGGCCGCGTCCGCGCTGCGCGCCCTGGCCGGAGAAGAGGACATCCCGGCCCTGCTCGACCTCGTCGGGGGGCTGGACGACGAGGCGGCCCGCGAGGCCCTGCAGGATACCGTCGCGTCGGTCGCCCGGACAAATCCGAGAGAGCTTCAGCGCGCGAGCGCGGTCAAAGCGCGGTACGCCGCCGAGAAAGACCTCCGGACGCGGGCCGACCTGCTGCGGGTCCTCGGCAAGATCGGCGACGACTCGGCCCTGCCGCTCGTCCGGGCGGCGCGGGGCGACGCCGAGGAGGCCGTCGTCGACGCGGCCGTGCGGGCCCTGGCCGACTGGCCGACGGTCGCCGCCAGGGACGACGTCTTCGACGTCGCCCGGACCTCCATCGTCCTCAATCATCGGGTCCTGGCCATGCGGGCCGCGATCCGTATGATCGGGCTCGAGCCGAACCGGTCGCCCGAGGGCGTCGCGGCCGACGTTCTGAGGGTCCTGGCCCTCTCGCCGCGGCCGGAGGAGAAGAAGCTCATCCTGGGACTTCTTGGCCGCTTCCCCTGCGTCACGTCGCTCAAGACGGCCGAGTCGCTCGTATCCGACCAGACCGTCGCGGCCGAGGCCAAGCTGGCCGCCGACCGCATCCGCAAGGCCCTCAAATAAGAAAAGAAGGGGTCAAACCTACCTTTTATCACTTTCTGATAGAAGGTAGTTTTCACCCCTTCTTGGGAGGAAGGCCATGATCGAAGGACAGGCATCGGGAGCAAGGTCGCCGAAGCTGCGCTACGGCATGATCGGCGGCGGCCAGGGGGCGTTCATCGGGGACGTCCACCGCAAGTCGATCGCCCTGGACGGACGGGCCGAGCTGGCCTGCGGCGTGTTCTCGCAGAGTTATGACAACACCCTGGCCACGGGCGACGCGCTGGGCCTCCCCCGCGAGCGGCTCTACCGCACCTTCGACGAGATGATCCGGGCCGAAGCCCGGCGGCCCGACAGGCCGGACTTCATCAGCGTCGTCACGCCCAACAGCGCCCACTACCCCGCCGCGAAGCTGGCCCTCGAGCACGGCTTCTCCGTCGTCTGCGAGAAGCCGCTGGCCACGAGCTCCCGCGAGGCCTCCGAGCTGGCCTGCCTCGTCCGCGAGACGGGCCTGCTCTTCTGCGTCGCCTACGCCTATTCGGGCTATCCCCTCGTCAAGCACCTCCGCGACCTCATCGCCGCCGGGGAGATCGGCGGGATCCGCTTCGTCAACGGCGAATACCCCCAGGAGTGGCTGATGACCAGGCTCGAGGACACGGGCCAGAAGCAGGCCGCCTGGCGGACCGACCCGAAGCTCGCCGGCCTCTCCAACTGCGTCGGCGACATCGGCAGCCACATCGAGTTCATGGCCGCCTACCTGACCGGCCTCGAGATCGAGTCGCTCTGCGCCCGCCTGGACCGCTTCGGCCCGGGGCGCCCGCTCGACGACAACGCGACCATCCTCGTCGACTACAAGGGCGGCGCCAAGGGCGTCTACTGGAGCTCGCAGATCGCCGCCGGCCACGACAACGCCCTGCGCCTGCGCGTCTACGGCACCAAGGGCGCGGTCGAGTGGTTCCAGGAGACGCCCAACACGGCCCGGGTCTCCTTCCCCGACCTCCCGTCGGGGACGATCTCGCGCGGACGCGACCCGATGTCGCCCCGGGCCCAATCGCTCTCCCGCCTCCCCTCGGGCCACCCCGAGGGCTACTTCGAGAGCTTCGCCAACGTCTATTCGACCTTCCTCGCCGCCCTGGCCAAGAAGCTCCGCGGCCAGCCGCTCGCCCCCGCCGAGCTCGATTTCCCCAACGTCGACGACGGCGTCCGCGGCGTCCGCTATATCGAGACCTGCGTCGAGAGCTCGGCTAAAGGATCCGTCTGGATGAAACTCTAAGGAGGACTCATGGCCCGACCCGTCACATTGTTCACCGGCCAGTGGGCCGATCTGCCGTTCGAGGAAGTCTGTAAAAAGGTGAGCGCCTGGGGCTACGACGGCCTCGAGATCGCCTGCTGGGGCGACCACATGGACGTCCGCAGGGCCGCGGCCGACCCCGCCTACGTCCGAGAGAAAAAGCGCCTCCTCGAGAAGCACGGCCTCAAGTGCTGGGCCCTCGGGGCCCATCTGGCCGGCCAGTGCGTCGGCGACGACTACGACCCGCGCCTCGACGGTTTCGCCCCCGACGCCGTCAAAGGCAAGCCCGAAGCCCTGCGCAAGTGGGCCGTCGAGGAGATGAAGGCCGCGGCCCGGGCCGCCCGCGCCATGGGCTGCTACGTCGTCAACGGCTTCATGGGCTCGCCCATCTGGAAGGCCTGGTACTCCTTCCCCACGACGACCGAGGAGATGGTCGAGGCCGCCTTCCAGCGCGTCCTGGAGCTCTGGTCGCCCATCCTCGACACCTTCGACGAGCAGGGCGTCAAGTTCGCCCTCGAGGTCCACCCGACCGAGATCGCCTTCGACCTCTACACGACGCGGCGCCTGCTCGACGCCTTCAACGGCCGGCTGGCCCTGGGCCTCAACTTCGACCCGAGCCACCTCGTCTGGCAGGGCATCGAGCCGCAGCTCTTCATCCGCGATTTCGCCGACCGCGTCTATCACGTCCACATGAAGGACGTGGCCGTGACCCTCGACGGCCGGGCCGGCATTCTGGGCTCGTTCCTGCCCTTCGGCGACACGCGCCGCGGCTGGAACTTCCGCTCGCTCGGCCACGGCGACGTCGACTTCGACGCCATCGTCCGCGAGCTCAACGCCGCCGGCTACGACGGCCCCCTCTCGGTCGAGTGGGAGGACAACGCCATGGACCGCGAGTTCGGGGCCAAGGAAGCCCTCGAGTTCGTCCGCCAGATGAATTTCGCCCCGTCCAAGGTGGCCTTCGACAAGGACATGAAGACCTAGCGCGGCGGCGCGTCAGCGGTCGCCGCGGCGCGGCGGGTTGACCACCTGGAACGTCCGCTCCAATCGCCGGCCCTGGTCGTCCGTCAGCACCAGCCGGTGCTCGCCCGGGACTGGGTTGGCCGCGATCTGGTGGAAGACCCGCGTCGAGGCGAGGTAGCGCTCGTCGAGATGCCAGTGGATGGTCGCGCCGCCCTCTTTGTGGACGGCCTCGAAGACCACTTCGCCGACGCGCCCGTCGAGCCCGACCGGTACGTAGACCGAGGTGTCCGGCTCGGGATAGACGAGGCTCATCACCCGCGAGCCCCGCTCCCCCGCCGGCCCTCCCCCGCAATCGCTCCGGAGGGGCGGCAGAGTCCGGTATTCCGGATGCTCGGCACGGTAGAAGTATTCCTGGACGGGCGGCAGGACGAACCAGGACTCGTGCCGCATCCGGTCGACGGGCTCGCAGCGGCTGTCGACCCTGAACCTCCCCGCCGCGTCGAGGTGCACAGTCTGGTGAAAGGCGCACATCCGGTCGAAGCGGCTCTCCGCGGGCACCAGCACGGTCTCCGCCGGGCACAGCTCCGTCGCCAGAAAGCCCGAGTCGCGGCAGACCCGGACCTCCTTGAGCCCCGACGGCGGCCGGACGATCGAGCCGCCGCCGTCGACGAGCCCGAGGAGGTCGAAGAGAACGGGCGCCGCGGCCCCGAGCCCGGTCAGTCCCGGCTGGCCCTCCCCGTCCGCGTTACCGGCCCAGACCCCGATCGTGTAGCGGGGGGTCACGCCGACGGCCCAGGCGTCCCTCAGCCCGAAGCTCGTACCCGTCTTCCAGGCCACCCACTTCGACGAGCTGAAATTGCGCCAGAAGCCTTCCTCGTCGGGACGGTTGACCGCGGTCAAGGCCTGGAGCGTGAGGTAGGCCGCGGCCGCCCCGAGGTCCGCCATCTTCGAGGGCTCCTCCCGCGCGTCGCGAAGCACCCGGACCTCCCGGCCGCCGCCGGGCGCCCCCGACGCGAGCTGGGCCAGCTTGGCGTAGAGCCCGGCGATCTCGAGGGGCCGGCCCTCGGCCCCGCCGAGCACGAGCGTCAATCCGTAGTCCTCGGGCGAGCGATCGAGGGTCGTCAGGCCCCACCGCCGCAGCCGGTTCTCGAACTTAGGGATGCCGTAGTCCCGGAGCTCGCGAACGGCCGGGATATTGAGCGACCAAGCCAGCGCCGCCCGGGCCGGGACCGCGCCCCGGAAACGGCGGTCGAAGTTCTCCGGCCGGAAGCCCTCGAAGCGGACGGGCGTGTCGGGGACGAGGGTGACCGGCGTCAGGCCGCCCTCCTGGAGCAGGGCCGCGTAGAGGAACGGCTTAAGGATGCTGCCGGTGCTCCGCCGGCTCACGAGAATATCGACGTTCTGACCCTCTTCCCCGCGCCGCTCCAGCCCGACGTTCCCGACGTAGGCGACGACAGAGGCCTGGCGGTTGTCGATGACGACCGCGGCCAGGTTCCGGACATGCCGCTCGCCGAGGCGCGCCCCGTGCTGCTCGGCCACGCGCCGGACCGACCGCTGCAGCCCGGCGTCAATGAAGGAGCGGAATGGCGGCGCCGCCCCCCC
>JBFYNT010000272.1:0-2823 GCA_041304225.1 Candidatus Aminicenantota bacterium | reverse complement strand
GGGCAGTTACTGGCCCTACGACGAGTACCTCGGACTGTACCGGAAGGCCTGGGAGCTTAACCGGTCCCTTCCCGCCGGCGCGCCGAAATTCCGGATCGTCAGCCTGGATTATAAAGCCCGTTTCGATCTGGTCAGAGAGGGCATGCCTCCCGTGCAATTAAGGGCGGTGTGGCACAAGGGCCCGCGGGACGAATACATGGCCCGGACGATCATCGACGAATTCGTCAAGAAGCGGAAAAAGGCCCTCGTCTATATGGGCCAGCACCACGCCTTCACCCGATACAAGATCCCCGAGTACGACTTCGAAAAGAAGAGTTTCGACGGGCTGTTCGCCGGCTCGACCGGGAACCTCGTCTGGCGCAAGATCAGGGAGAAGGTCTTCCAGATCTGCCTGCACTACCCCTGGACGACGACGGCGGGCGCCCGGACCTACGATTATCCCGTCGACGGGGTCGTCGACAGCCTCATGAAGGAATCGCCGGCGAAGCGGCTGGGCTTCGATGTCTCCGGCTCCCCCTTCGGCGAACTCGGCGACGAAGGGACGTTCTATGCTCTGGGGCACAAGAAATTCACCTTCGGAGATCTCTGCGACGGCTACATCTGGGAGAAACCCTTCAGCGAATACGAAGGCTGCACGGTCGACCCGCTCTGCATCACGGCCGGGAACCTGGCCGAGGCCGTGGCCAACCTTCCCAGCGCCGTCGTCAAGGCCAAGATCAAGACCCGGGCCCAGTTCCTCGAGAAGATGCGCTGGGACGCCGATTTCCGGCGGCTCTATCCCGACCTTGAATAGCCGTCGGGAGCGGGCGCCCGACGCGCTTTATTGACTCCCACCGGGGATTGTATTATGACGAGGGCAACCGGGAGAGCGGCCACGCCGCGTTGTCATCCGTGTGCGCCCGGCCTGCTCGGCCCGGTGAGGATCCTGGATCCGCTTTTCGAACCGCGATGGACTCCGGCCCGCGGATCGGCCGCAATTCGGCGAAGGGAGGACGTCATGAAAAAGATGATCTCGGGTTTCTTCCTCATGGCGTTCGTCGTGAGCGCGGGCCTGGGCGCGCCCGCGACGGAGGAAAAGCCGATCCAGTTCAGCCTCGGGGGGAATTTGGTGATGCTGACGATGGAAGGCGGCGATTCCACGTTCCTTGTCGGCGCGGCCCTGCGCGTCGACTTCAACCTGGGGAAATCGTTCATCCTCGCACCCGAGCTTTCCGCCGGGATCGGAGGCTGGACCGCGGGCGGCACGTTCAACTTCCGCTCCGGCAGGTTCTTTGCCGGCGCGGGCGCCTTGGCCGTAGGGGCTTTCGAAGGAGGAGGCTCGGGGGAATGGGGGACCAACGCCTTCCTCAAGGTCCACGTCGGGACCAAAAGCGCGCGGAGTCTCCTGGCCGCGTCGGTCCTTGTCGGGGACTATATCAAGGGCTTCGGCCTGACAGCCGCCTACATCTTTTGATCCGCCCCAGCGGGGCGGTGCTCCGCTTGAAGGCAAACCTACCCCTCTGAGGGGGGGGGCCGTCATCCGCCGGAAAGGCGGGCGGGAAGTCCGGTCCTACTTGGCCGTTTTCTTGATCAGGCCGTAGACGAAGAGCAGGATCAGGGCGCCGACGATGGCGCCGATGAAGCCGGCCCTTTCCCCCGCTTTGTAGAAATGGAGCCACTGGCCGAGGTAGGTGGCGGTAAAGGACCCGGCGATGCCGAGCAGGGTGGTCACTATCCAGCCCATGTTTTCTTTGCCGGGATAGAGGGCCTTGGCGATGAAACCGGCGGCTAATCCGGCCAGGATCGTCCACAGGATATGCATGTTGACCCCTCCGTTTCAGGTCCATTCTGTCAGCAATGGGGAGGGCGTGTCAACGCGCCCGGGGTCTCCGTGCCCCTCTCTGGACCGCCGGACGGTCCCGGTCAAGGCCTGATGCTGAGAGTGATCTTGAACACGCCGCGCTCCTCAAGCGGATAGAAGCGGCTGGCCGGGTCCCAGCGCCGTTCCCAGTTCTTCGTGTAGACGAGATAGACGGTGTTGCCGGGTTTGAGCTCCCAGCGGAAACGGACGTTGAGGCCGAGCTCGTTCGAGACGTCGTCGTACTGGACGTAGTTCATCAGCCCGAGCCGGGGTGTCAGGAAGAAGTCGGCCTTGAGCTGGTAGACGTTCTCGGCGAAGTCCCCCTCCGCGAGGCGGCCCCGGACGAAGTTGGCGTCGAGATCGAACGAGGCATATCCCTTGAGGTTGAAACGGAACCCGGCCTCGATGTTGTCCAGGTGCCCCGAGTAGAAGGGGCCGAAGGCCCATTCGAAGCGGCCGCCCCAGGGCCGGTGGGAGGCGGTCTCGAACTGGACTGCGTAGTTCGTGAAGGTGTAGGCGCCCGCCGGCAGGACGACGCCGTCGGCGACCTCCCAGTCCTCGGGAAGCCGGTCGTAGTTCGGCACGATGTTGAACTCGAACTGCTCGCCGCTCTCGGTCTGCAGATTGAGCGGGGCGGTGAAGATCCGCCGGGTCTCGAGAAGCCCCTGCAGGTCCCAGGTGAAGCTGGCGGAAAGCTCGTAAAAGAACTGGCGGACGGCGCGGCCGACGAAGCCATTCTCGGGCCGGGGCATGTAGTTGGCGCCGAGCGTGAAGACCTGGACGCCGGGCCGCGGCAGGAAGCCGACCCCGGGCTCGAGGGCGTCGCCGTAGGAATTGTAGGAGGCGACGATGTCCCAGAGGTCGTTGGGATAGTCGATCTTGAAGCCGAAGCCCTCGCGGCGCCCCTCCGTGCGTTCGTTCCAGTTGTAGACGAACCAGCCGCCGGCCAGGAAGTTCTTGTCGCCGAAGAGCCGCGAGGTCTG
>JBFYNT010000271.1:0-5624 GCA_041304225.1 Candidatus Aminicenantota bacterium | reverse complement strand
CCTCGACCGGGGCCGGGACGGCCTTCTTGGGCTTGGGCGCCGGGGCGGTCTTCTCGACCGGGACCGGCTTCTCCTCGGCCAGATCGGCGGCCGTGATCGAGGTCCGGTCCGGGGTGATCCGAGTGATGCGGACCTTGGTCAGCTGTTGCCTGTGGCCGCGGGTCCGGCGATACTGTTTCCTTCTTTTCTTCTTGAAGACGAGAACCTTCTCGTCCTTGAAGTTCTCGAGGACGAGCCCCAGGACCATGGCGTTGTCGAGGACGGGGGTGCCGACCTGGACCGTCGCGCCGTCCTCGATCAGGAGGACGCGGTCGAAATGGGCCTTCCGGCCGGGCTCGAGGTCGAGCTTCTCGACGGCGAAAACGTCGCCTTCCTTGACGCGGTATTGCTTGCCGCCTGTCAGGATCACTGCGTACATGGTGGCCTACCCTTCGGAAAAGATAAGAAAATGGAACGACAAATCTAACATAGGGGCGTCCGGAAGTCAAATGACGGGCCCGGGGAGCGCCGCGGACCGGGCCCGTGGAATTCGGGGCGGTTGGGAATTCGGGACATGACCCTTTTCTCCGGACAAGGGATCGTGTCCCATGAATTCCCTCTGGCCCCGAATTCTAGAGGCATGGCGACCTTGACAGGCCCCTCGCTCTGAGCTACAAGAAGCCCGCGGGCGGTTAGCTCAGCGGTAGAGCATCGGTTTTACAAGCCGGGGGTCGCAGGTTCAAACCCTGCACCGCCCACCAACCGTAGCGAGCGTCAGCGAGCGGAGGGCAGAAATGCGCCGGAGCATACACGGAGGCGCATTTCTGCGAAATATCGGTATAGAGGACTCTGCCCAAGTGCTTTTTGCCATGTTTATCTCGCGAAGTGAGCGTAGGGCAGGAATCCGGCGGAGCAGCTCGGAGCCGGATTCCTGCGAAATATCTGGATCATGGTGTTCTCTTGAGTTTGAGCGAACGCCGTGAGCGGAGGAGGAATAGCCATGCCCAGCCCTAAAGCGAAGTCCCTATCCCTGCTCGCCGCTTCCATCATTCTGGCGCTGGCCGGGCTCGGGGCCTTCCTGTGGATATTTGGCAGGGATTTCAACATCTACTGGCTCATCCTCTCCCCCGTCATCATCGTGCTCTACGAGCTTCCGGCCGTCTACGTGTTCTGGCGCTATAAGAAACGGCTCGCCCGGGCGAAGAGGCCCGAAGACCGGCCGGCGGCCGAGGCGGACGGAGATCCGGGCCGGCCCTGAAGCCGCCCCGGGAAAGCGGAGAGGGGTAGCGCCCCCGACGGGATTCGAACCCGTGTTGCCGCCTTGAAAGGGCAGTGTCCTGGGCCTCTAGACGACAGGGGCGAGATCACGTGAGCCGTGCTGGATTCGAACCAGCGACACCCGGCTTAAAAGGCCGGTGCTCTACCGCTGAGCTAACGGCCCGGAAAAAGCACTATTATAGTGAGGCGGAAGAAAGAGTCAAATCAGGCCGCGAAAAGCCCGGGCCCCTCAGGAGAGGGGCTCGAACTTGATGATGACCCAACGGCCGCGGTGCGGGAGCTTGTTGACCTCATCCCGGAGCAGGTACTGCTTCATGAGGAGCTTGTAGTTCTTGGTCGCACCGGCCCGGTTCGTGACCGCGATCTCGACGTTCTTGGTGTGGACGTCACCGACGAGCTCGCGGACGACCGGCAGCTCGCGGGCGCCGAGGGAGAACATCGTCATCTCCTCTTCCGCGGCCGCGGCGGCCTTGGCGGCGTTGTAGACCCTTTTGTACTCCTGCATCTTGCCGTTCTCGACGTCGTACTTGGCCTGGAGCTCGTCGATCTTCCTCTGAGCGGCGGCCTTGCCGGCGGCCGAGCGGGAGGTGTCTTTCTCGTACTGGGCGTCCTGGAGGAGCGTGTTGGCGTCGATCGTCGGCCCGATCTGGGCGTCCTGGGCCTTCTTGGCCTCGATCTCGGCCGCGTTCAGGGCGGGCAGGGACGCGGGCTCGATCTTCTCCTCGCCGATGCTCACGACCTTCCAGGAGCCGAGCTCAGGCTGGAAGGGCTCGAGGGCGATGCTCGACATGGTATCGTTGTCGTTCATCGTGACGGCGTTGAAATACTTCTTCAGAAGCGTTTTTTCAGGCGCCGACGTGCATCCCTGGATGACGAAGAATGCGATGAAAACACCGAGGACGATCAGTGTCTTGTTCCGCATGGTACCTCCTCTCTGTTCCGTTCCGAGACTTCTCTGAGCGAATGATAGCTTTTTTTCGGGAAATAAATCAAGCCTTTTTCTGACGCCGCCGGGGCCGGATTCCCCCCGCGGCCGTTTTATGCTAAACTGATCGGCTCGCAAATCCGAACACGGGGTTCGCCCATGTCACAAGAGAACAGCGTCATCGCCCGCCATCCCAAGGACCCGGCGGTCCTGCTCGACGTCCTCCGCGACGTCCAGGCCGTCTCCGGCCGGATCTCCGGCGAGGCCGTCGCGCGCGTCGCCGCCCACCTCCGGCTCTCCGAAGCGGAGGTCCGCGGCGCGGCCACGTTCTATCATTTCTTCTCCCTGGCGCCGCGCGGGGCCTCTACGGTCTATCTCAACGACTCCATCACCTCGCGCATGAAGGGCCGGCCCGCCGTGGCCGCGGCCTTCGAGGCCGAGGCCGGCTGCCGCTTCGGCGAGGTCTCGCCCGACGGCCGGGTCGGGCTCTTCCCGACCTCCTGCATCGGCATGAACGACCAGGAGCCTTCGGCCATCGTCGACGGCGTCGTCTTCACCGCGCTCACTCCGGACCGGGCCCGGGCCATCGTCCGCGGGCTCCGCGCCGGGACGCCCGCCGCGGGCCTGGAGGAAGGGCTGGGGGACGGGATCAACCAATCGGAGCTCGTCCGGGCCATGGTCGTCAACAACATCCGCCGGCGAGGCCCGGTCCTGTTCGGCGCCCACGAGCCGGGCGCGGCCCTCCGCAAGGCCGTTTCCCTGAAGCCCGAGCAGGTCATCGACGAGATCAAGAAGTCGGGCCTGCTCGGCCGGGGCGGGGCGGGCTTCCCGACCGGGCTCAAGTGGGAGTTCTGCCGGCGGGAGAAGGCCGCCGAGCATTATGTCGTCTGCAACGCCGACGAGGGCGAGCCCGGGACGTTCAAGGACCGGGTCATCCTGACGGAGCTCGCGCCCCTGCTCTTTGAAGGCATGGCCGTGGCGGGCTACGCGGTCGGGGCCCGGCTCGGCATCCTCTACCTCAGGTCCGAGTACGCCTACCTCAGGGCCCACCTCGAGTCCGTCCTGGCGGGCTTCCGCAAGGAAGGCCTCCTGGGCCGCGGCGCGGCCGGGTCGAAGGGCTTCGATTTCGACATCGCCATCAAGTCGGGCGCCGGCGCTTACATCTGCGGCGAGGAGTCGGCCCTGCTCGAATCCGCCGAAGGCAAGCGCGGCGAGCCTCGCGACAGGCCGCCCTTCCCCGTCTCGTCGGGCTACCGGAACCTGCCCACGACGGTCAACAACGTCGAGACCCTGGCCACGGCGGCCCGCGTCCTGGCCGAGGGCGCGGCCTGGTTCAAGGCCCTGGGCACGGCCCAATCCGCCGGCACCAAGCTCCTGAGCGTCTCCGGGGACTGCGACCGGCCCGGCGTCTACGAAGTCGAATATGGCCTGACCGTCGCCGAGTTGCTGGAGCTGGCCGGCGGCGCGGGCGCCAAGGCCGTCCAGGTCGGCGGACCCTCCGGCAACTGTATCGCCCCGTCCGGGTTCGGCCGGAAGATCTGCTTCTCCGACCTGGCCACGGGCGGCTCGATCATCGTCTTCGGCCCGGACCGCGACCTGTTCGAGATCGTCGGGAGCTTCATGGATTTCTTCGTCGAGGAGTCCTGCGGCTGGTGCGTCCCCTGCCGGGCCGGGAACGTCCTGCTCAAGAAGAAGTTCGAGAAGGTCGCCGCCGGAAAGGGAACGGAGGGTGACCTCCGCGACCTCGCGGCCTGGGGCCAGCTGATCAAGTCCACGAGCCGCTGCGGCCTCGGCCAAACCTCGCCCAATCCCATCCTGACGACCCTGAAGAACTTCCCCGAGCTCTACGAGGCCCGCATCCGGAAGGGCGAGGACTTCGTCACCGAGTTCGACCTCGCCGCGGCCATCCAGGACGGCTGCACGGCCGCTGACAGGCAGCCCCTGTGCCAGGAGGAGCCCCATGAGTGAGATCAAGTTCACGATAGACGGGAAGGCCTGCGTCGCCAAGCCCGGCCAGACCATCGTCGAGGCGGCCAAAGAGAACGGCGTCTGGATCCCGGTGCTCTGCCACTACGAAGGGCTCAAGCCCGTCGGCAGCTGCCGGATCTGCACCGTCCGGGTGGCCGGACGCTATATGGCCGCCTGCACCCAGCCCGTGACCGAGGGCATGGCCGTCGAGAACGCCGTCCCCGACCTCGAGGACATGCGCAAGGCCCTGGTCGAGATGCTCTTCGTCGAGGGCAACCACTTCTGCCCCTCCTGCGAGAAGAGCGGCAACTGCGAGCTCCAGGCCCTGGCCTACCGCTACCGGCTGACCGTGCCCCGCTTCCCCTATCTCTGGCCGGGCCGCGAGCTCGACGCCGCGCCCCCCCTGCTCATGCTCGAACGGAACCGCTGCATCCAGTGCCTGCGCTGCGTCCGGGCCGTCCGGGCCAAGGACGGCCGGAAGGTCTTCGCCGCGGTCGACAGGGGCCCCCGTGTTACAATAGAAGCGGACCGCAAGCTGGCCGCGAAGCTCTCCGAGGAGGAGGCCCGCAAGGCCATGGACATCTGCCCGGTCGGGGCCATCCTGAAGAAGGAGACCGGCTTCGCCGTCCCGATCGGGAAGCGCAAATACGACCGCGATCCCATCGGGAGCGACGTCGAGAAAGGGACCGGGAGGTAGCCCCATGAGCAAGCCCGTCATCGCCACCGCGTCCCTGGCCGGCTGCTTCGGCTGCCACATGTCCATCCTCGACATCGACGAGCGCATCCTCAAGCTCGTCGAGCTCGTCGAGTTCAACAAGTCGCCGATCGACGACATCAAGACCTTCACCAAGCCCGTCGACGTCGGCCTCATCGAGGGCGGCTGCTGCAACAGCGAGAACGTCCACGTCCTGCGCGACTTCCGCAAGAACTGCAGGGTCCTCGTCTCGCTCGGCGAGTGCGCCATCATGGGCGGCCTGCCGGCCCTGCGCAACGGCATCCCCCTCAAAGAGTGCCTGGACGAGGCCTACCTGAACTCGCCGACGGTCGATCCCGAGGACCGCCTCATCCCCAACGATCCCGACCTGCCGATCATCCTGGACAAGGTCTATCCCTGCCACGAGATCGTCAAGATCGACCATTTCCTCCCGGGCTGCCCGCCCTCGGCCGATCTCATCTGGGAGGCCGTGACCGCCCTGGTTGAGGGCCGGCCGATCGACCTGACCTACGACCTGATCAAATTCGACTGAAGGATCGATACCCATGGGTAGAAAGATCACCATCGAGCCCGTCACCCGCGTCGAGGGCCACGGCAAGGTCACCATCCGCCTGGACGACGCCGGCAAGGTGACCCAGTCCCGTTTCCATATCGTGGAGTTCCGCGGCTTCGAGCGCTTCGTCCAGGGCCGGCCCTATTGGGAGGCCCCGGTCCTCGTCCAGCGGCTCTGCGGCATCTGCCCGGTCAGCCACCACCTGG
>JBFYNT010000270.1:0-10852 GCA_041304225.1 Candidatus Aminicenantota bacterium | reverse complement strand
TCTACTTCAGCGACGGGAGGATGTTCGGGAAGGAGCTCGAGGGCTTCGTCCGGATCAACTTCGGCTGCCCCCGGTCCGTCCTCCTCGAGGCCCTGGAGCGGATCGAGCGGGCCGTCGGGGCGAAATAGCCCGCTCCCCTGAGTTCGCGGGCATCCTGAAAAGGGGAAAACGGGATGAGATCGAGGCTATTCCGTTCGGACTCCCGTCTCAGATCAAGACCTGAGTTGACAACCTTCGGACTTAAATTATGATATGCTGAAAATCCCGAACAGCATGGATCAATTTGGAGCCACCCTATGAGCCAAAAGACCATCGTCTATCCCTACATTCCCAATTCCGTGCCAGCCACGAAGGAGGCCATGCTGAAGGCGGTGAACGCCTCAGGCGTGGAGGAATTCTACGCGGACATTCCCGACTCCCTCCGCTTGAAACGCAAGTTGAAGCTGCCGGCGCCGCTTCTCGCGGAAGCCGCGCTCGTGCGCCACGTGGACGGATTGCTCTCGAAGAACACGTCCACCCGCGAGACGCTGAGCTTCCTCGGCGCGGGCTGCGCGCGGCATCATATCCCCGCGGTCTGTGACGAGGTCAACTCGCGCAGCGAGTTCCTCACGGCCTATGCGGGCGAGCCCTACGAAGATCACGGACGCTTCCAAGCGCTATTCGAATATGAGAGCTTGATGGCTGAATTGCTGAACATGGACGTGGTCAACGTGCCCGTCTACGATGGTTTTCAGGCGACGGGGACGGCCCTCCGCATGGCGGGACGGATCACCGGCAGGACCGTGGCCCTCCTTCCGGCGACGGTGATGCCCGATAAGCTCTCGATGGTCCGCGGCTACATCCAGCCGGATATGACCGTGGAGCTCGTTCCCTTCGATCCAGCCACCGGCTTGATGGACCTGAGCGCGCTGCGCAGGCAGATCAGCGCCCGGACCGCGGCGGTCTTCATCGAGAACCCGTCCTACTTGGGTTTTCTTGAAACGCAAGCGGAAGAGATCGGCCGGATCGCCCACGAGAACGGCGCGCTATTCGCCGTCGGTGTCGACCCGATCTCGCTCGGGGTCATCAACCCGCCCGCCGAGTACGGCGGCGATATCGTGTGCGGCGATATCCAGTCCCTGGGCATCCACATGAATTACGGCGGAGGCCACGCCGGTTTCATCGCCTCACGTGATGAAGAGAGATTCGTGGCCGAGTTCCCGTCCCGTTTGTTCGGCGTGGCCACCACCTGCGTCGAAGGTGAGTACGGATTCGGCGACGTGGCGTACGAGCGGACTTCGTTCGCGGTGCGCGAGGAAGGCAAGGAGTGGGTCGGCACCGCCGCCGCGTTGTGGGGCATCACGGCGGGCGTCTACCTGGCCCTGATGGGCCCTCAGGGCATGGTGGAGATCGGACGGGGGATCAGGCAGCGGGTCCGCTACGCGATCACAAAGCTCAATCAGGTGACGGGAGTGAAGACCCATTTTCTCACCACGCCGCATTTCAAGGAGTTCGTCGTCAATTTCGACAAGACGGGCAAAACCGTCGGACAGATCAATCAGGCCTTGCACAAGACGGGCGTCTTCGGCGGCAAGGACTTGAGCGCGGACTTTCCGTCCCTGGGACAGAGTGCTTTATATTGCGTGACCGAAGTCCACACGCAGGCGGATATCGACAGGCTCGTGAATGCCATCCAGGAGGCCGCGAGATGACACACCCAAGCCCAAAAAAGGCCGGCGCGCCGAAGGCCGTCGCACCCAAGCCCGCGTTGCGGCGCTTCCATCAGGCCCGTTGGGATGAGCCGGTGATCTTCGAGTTGAGCTCGCCGGGTCAGCGCGGCGTGCTGCCGCCCGAACCCGAAGCCGCGATCGTCCAGGCCGCCGGTGATGCCCTCGACGACCTGCCCGCGAGCCTGAAGCGCAAGACCGCGCCCGCCCTGCCTGAGATGTCCCAAATGCATGTGTTGCGACACTATCTGCGCCTCTCCCAGGAGAACCTGGGTGTGGACCTGAACATCGACGTCGGCCAGGGAACCTGCACCATGAAGTACAGCCCGAAGGTCAACGACCAATTGGCGCGTTCGCACCGGTTGAGCGAACTCCATCCGCTCCAGCCCCTGTCGACCGTGCAGGGCATCCTCGAAGTGATGTACCGCCTCGAGGACATGCTCAAGGAAATCTCCGGTCTGGACCGCGTCACCCTCCAGCCCGGCGCCGGGTCCGCGGCGATCTTCACCAACATCGCGATGATCCGCGCCTTTCACGAATCCCGCGGCGAAGGCCGAACGCGCACCGAAGTCATCACCTCCTCGTTCTCTCATCCTTCGAATGCCGCGGCGGCGAAGGTCGCGGGATACACGATCATCACGCTGCCGCCGGATGCCGATGGCTATCCCGATCTCGAAGCGTTGAAAGCCGCCGTCTCGGCGAGGACCGCCGCGCTGCTCATCACCAATCCGGAGGACACGGGCATCTTCAATCCGCGCATCGTGGAATTCGTCGACCTCGTCCACCGGGCCGGCGGCCTCTGCGCGTATGACCAGGCCAACGCGAACGGCCTCCTGGGGATCACGCGGGCGCGCGAGGCGGGCTTCGATCTCTGCCACTTCAATCTGCACAAGACCTTTTCCACGCCTCACGGCTGCGGCGGGCCGGCCTCCGGCGCGTGCTGCGTCACACGGGATCTGGCCCCCTTCCTGCCCGTCCCGACCGTGGAGTTCGACGGGACTTCGTATTATCTCGATTTCAACCGCCCCCAGAGCATCGGCAAGGTCCGTTCCTGGTACGGCGTGACAGGGAACATGCTCAAGGCTTACGCGTGGATCATGAGCCTTGGCGCGGAAGGTTTGCGCGAAGTGGCCGAGATCGCGGTTCTCAACAACAACTACCTGCTCAACAAGGTTCTCGAGATCCGCGGCGCGAGCGCGCCTTACGCAAAGGGCAAGCGCCGCATCGAGCAGGTGCGTTACTCGTGGGAAGGCCTGGCCAATGATACGGGCGTCCATTCGGAGGAGATCGGCTTCCGCGCGGCGGATTTCGGCACACACTACTGGACGAGCCATCACCCGTTCGTGGTGCCCGAACCGATGACCCTCGAACCCACCGAGTCCTATTCAAGACAAGACCTCGATGAGTACATCACCATCCTCAAGCACATTGCGAACGAGGCCTATACGGATCCCGAGATCGTCCACACCGCGCCGCACAACAGTACCGTCCACAAGATCGACCAGGAGTCATTCGATGATCCCGACGCGTGGGCGGTCACGTGGCGGGCCTATCAGAGGAAGTTGAAGAAGGACAGGTGAGCGATCTCCTCATCCGCTGGGGCTGGCGAAGTCGATCGCGGTCTCGACGGTCCGTCCCGGCCAGCGGGCGTTCTTGTGGTGAGGCGGGACGGCCATGAACCGCATCGGACTGATCGTCAACCCTCTTGCCGGGATCGGCGGACGCGTAGGACTGAAAGGCAGTGATGGGATCGAGACTCAACGCCGGGCCCGCGAACTGGGAGCGATCCCGGAGTCCCTTCATCGCGCGACCGCCAGCCTGACCCCCCTGCTGGACCTCCGGAGTACGCTGGACGTGGTCACGTTCCCTGGCGAGATGGGTGAGACGTCCGCACGCGACGCGGGCTTCACGCCCCAGGTCATCGGCCAGATCCACTCCGGGTCGACCACCGCCGAGGATACGCGGCGCGCCGTGAATAACCTGTCCGCACTGGACGTCGATCTGATCCTCTTTGCGGGCGGCGACGGCACCGCGCGCGACGTTTGTTCGGTCATGCCCTCCCGGTTCCCCTGCCTGGGGATCCCCTCGGGCGTGAAGATCCATTCGGCGGTTTATGCCACCAATCCCAAGCGCGCGGGCGAGCTGGCGGGGATGTACCTCAAAGGCCGGGCGCGCCTTCGCGAAGCGGAGGTTCTGGACCTGGATGAGGACGCCTATCGCGCCGGCAGGATCAGCACACGTTTGTATGGGACTCTGCACGTGCCGTACCGTCCCCTGTGGAGGCAAAATCAAAAAACGCCAAGCCCCGCGGCGGAGGCGCGCCAGGCGGAGGCCGTCGCGGCGGATATCGTCGAGCAGATGCAGGCGGGCGTGGCGTATATTCTGGGTCCCGGCACGACGACACGGGCCATCGCACAGGCGCTGACCGTGGAGAAGACCCTGGTCGGTGTCGACGTCGTCCGCGATGGACAGCTCGTCGCGAAGGATGTGACGCAGGCGCAACTGCTGAGCTTGACCGAGACCATGCCGGCCAGGATCATCGTCACGCCGATCGGCGGGCAGGGATTCCTGTTCGGGCGCGGCAACCAGCCAATCGGCCCCGAAGTGATCCGCCGGGTCGGGCGAGAGAATATCATCGTGGTCAGCGCGCCCGACAAGCTGCGCGCCCTGCGCCTCCAGCCCCTCCTCGTGGACACGGGCGACGCCGTCGCGGATGGGCTCCTCGCGGGCTATTTCAGCGTCGTTACGGGCTACAAGGAACGGATGGTGTATAAAGTCGTTTCTTGAAGGGAGATCTTCATGAAGGGATTGAACGGCAAGCGCGTCTTGATCACCGGCGGCGCCGGCGCGATCGGCGCCGCGACCGCCAAGCGGTTCGCCGAAGAAGGGGCGCATGTTCATGTCTTCGACCGGGACGAATCGGCCTGTCGGCGCTTGAAGAAGGACATGCCGGATCTGGCCGGGTACGTCCTTGTGGATGTCGCCGATCCCGATTCCGTCGCCCGCGCCTTTATCGAGCTGGACAAACGGGCGGCCGGACCGGATATCCTCATCAACAACGCCG
The DNA here is from genome assembly GCA_041304225.1 of Candidatus Aminicenantota bacterium. GTDB lineage: Bacteria > Acidobacteriota > Aminicenantia > Aminicenantales > Saccharicenantaceae > RBG-16-66-30. Next base: position 6,082 of record JBFYNT010000270.1, on the reverse strand, counting down.
GGATCAGCCTCCGTCACTCGTTCTTGGACATCACGCCGCAGGAATGGCGCTCGGTGCTGGACATCAACCTCAACGGTGTTTTTTTTGTCGCCCAGCAATCCGCGCGGCGGATGCTGGCCCAAGGGGGCGGGGTGATCCTCAACATGGGATCCTCCAACGGGCTGATGGGCTATCACTACTACGCCGATTACAACGCCAGCAAAGCGGGCGTGATCGAGCTGTCGCGCTCGATGGCGCTAGAGCTCGGACCGGCCGTCCGCGTCAACGCGGTTTGTCCCGGATTCATCATGACGCCGATGCAGGAAGCCGAGTACACTCCCGACATGCGGAAGGCTTTTGAAAAGAAGCTGCCGTTGAAAAAGCTGGGCGCGCCCGAGGATGTGGCGGCCCTATTCGTCTTTCTCTCTTCGGACGAAGCGGGATTCATCACGGGACAATACTTCGTCATCGACGGCGGCGAGATCGCGGGCGGTCTGGCCAGCCAGGCGTAGCGGCGGGCGTATCATCATGGCTAAGGTCCGCGCGGCGGCGATGGGGCCATCCAGGACGAAGAGCCGGAGACGGCTTCTTCGCGAAAAACACGCCCCGCATCGACACGGCGAGACAAGGAGGCCTCATGGGTAAACTGGATCACAAATGCGCCATTGTCACAGGCGGGGCGTCGGGGATCGGACTCGCCACCGCGCGACTGTTTGCCGAAGAAGGGGCGTCCGTCGTGATCGCGGATATCAATGCCGAACAGGGGAAGCAGGCGGAACAGAGCATCACCGCCGGCGGCGGACGCGCGGTCTTTGTTCCGTGCGATGTGACGCTCGCGGCCGATTGCCGGCGCACCGTGAAGGTCGCCGTTGAGCTCTTCGGCAGGCTTGATATCGTCTTCAATAACGCGGGCATCGTCCGCCGCGCCGATGTGATCGGCACCACCGAGGATGAATGGGACAGGGTGATGGACGTCAATGTCAAATCCATTTTCTTGATGAGCAAATACGCCGTCCCCGAGATCGTTAAACAGGGCGGCGGCTCGATCGTCAACACGGGATCGGGCTGGGGGGTCAAGGGCGGGCGAAACGCGGTTTCCTATTGCGCTTCAAAGGGAGCGGTGGTCAATATGACCCGGGCCATGGCCATCGACCACGGTCCGCTGAACATCCGCGTCAACTGCATTTGTCCCGGAGATACCGATACGCCCATGCTTCGCGACGAAGCCAAGCAACTCGGCCAGGCGGAAGACATATTCATGGCGGAAGCCGCGGAGCGTCCGCTCAACCGCTATGCCCATCCCATCGAGATCGCGCAGTCCGTCCTGTATCTCGCCAGCGACGCCGCGAGCTATGTCACCGGGGCGGTCCTTGCGGTGGATGGCGGCGGCACGGCGTAAGCTCCGTCTTCCGCCGCGGGTCTCTCCATCATTTCGCCGGCTTCCTCGCGGAATACGAAAGCCGATTTGAGATGGTTGACCCGCCCCCCCCATCGACGGACCACTCCCTTTTCGGGCTTTTCGACCCCTTAGGCCCCAGGCGCCGGAGGCCCGTAGTCTGGCGATAGGCCCGGCCGGCGCTCGGCATCGTGGAAGCCGACGCCGGCCTCCTCGTCGCCGCGCTGGACGAGGTCCTGGCCGAGGACCCTGTCCGGGGCGCCTCGGAAGGCCGTTCCTAGGCCTTCCCCAAGGAAATGCCCAGGCCAACAAACCACGCGGCGACGGTCAGCGCGAGGCCGGAGAGGAACGTCAGGGGCGCGTTCGTCCTCTTGATCTTGATTTTCGAGATGTCCGAGAGAGGGATGGCCACGGCGCCGGCCGTCGGATCGGCGATCCGCACGGTCATCCGGTTCGGCTCCTCTTTCAGGATCTTACGGACAGTCCAGACCCGGCCGTTGGCGTCGGTGACCTCGGTGACGGTCCCGTCGGCGAGCCTCTTGACCAGAGGGAACGGCCCCTCGATCTCGACATCCCGCTCCCCGAGCGAGGCGGGAGTCCCGACGACCTGGCCGCCCACGATCCGGGCCGGGGCCGCCCGTGAGAATGCGATGACCTCTCCCGATCTCATGACCACGCTGACGACCTCTTTGTTCGGTCTCGGATAGTCCGCGCTCGTCCTGATCTCCTTATTCCTCCAGGTCATGCAGGACACGGAGAAGACGGCGAAGACGATGACCGTCAACACGGCGACGGCTTTTCTTGACATGGCCGGACCTCCCTCGAAACGAGACTTCCCGGTTCCCCATCGCATCTCCGCCCTGAATATACCTGGGGAACCGGCCGGAGTTGTCAAGAAACCGTCAAACTTGCGAAGTTCCGTGGGCTGTCCGTCACCCCCAGCGTCCGCCCGGGCCTGGGGACGACGTCGACGATTAGACGGCCCTTGTCAAACCGCCCGCCCTGGATAGAATAGGTCCGAGAGCGAGGAGCCCCCGATGACCATAAAGGCGAAGCTGACCACCTTCGACGCCACGATGATCGTCGTGAGCCTCATCATCGGCATCGGCATCTTCCGGACCCCGGCCATGGTCGCTGCCGCGGCCAAGACGCCCCTGCTCTTCTACGCGGCCTGGGCCCTCGGGGGCCTGGTCAGCTTCATCGGCGCCCTGACCTTCGCCGAGATCGGCGGCCGTTTCGCCAAGCCGGGCAGCTATTACAAGGTCGTGGCCGAGAACTACGGCTCCGGCCTGGCCTTCATGCTCAATTGGACCAACGTCGTCATCCTCAACGGGGCCGGGGCGGCCGGCGTCGCCCTGATCGGCGCCGAATACCTGACGCCCATCGTCTTCCCGGGCGCCGCCCCGACAACGGCGACGGTCCAGGCCACGGCCGTCATCCTCATCCTCGCGCTCCTGGCCATCAATTATCTCGGCATCAAGACCGGCGCCTGGGCCCAGAACGTCCTGAGCGTCCTCAAGGTGGTCATGATCGGCCTGCTGGCCGCGGCCGCGTTCCTCTCGAAGAAGGTCCCGGAAGGCCCGGCCGCCCTGCCGCTCGACCGGCCCTGGTTCCTGGCGCTCGGCGTCGCCTTCATCTACGTCTTCTACGCCTACGGCGGCTACCAGAACACCATCAACTTCGGCGCCGACGTCCACGACGCCCGGCGCAACGTCCCCCGGGCCGTCTTCTTCGGCATCCTCATCGTCCTGGCCTGCTACCTGACCATCAACGCCGCCTACGTCAAGGTCCTCGGCGTCCCCGGCATCGCCGGGGCCAAGCTCGTCGCGGCCGAAACGGCCCGGGTCACCCTGGGCGAGACGGGCAAGCTGGTCGTCTCGCTGGCCATCTTCCTCTCGGCCATGGGCTTCCTCAACGTCACCCTGATGCAGATCCCCAGGGTCTATTATTCCATGGCCGAGGACCGGACCCTGCCGGCCGTCTTCCGGAAGGTCAATCCGAAGACCCAGACCCAGGAGTTCGGGCTGCTCTTCCTCGGCGGCATCATCCTGGTCTCGATCTTCCTCCTGCAGAAGTTCGAGAACATCGTCAATTACGTCATGTTCCTCGACACCATCACCCTGGCCATCGTGTCGTCCTCCGTCTTCTTCCTGCGGCGCAAGGCCCGGCTCTCCGGAGAGGCCTACACGGGCTACCGCGTCCCCCTGTACCCCGTCCTGCCGCTCGTCTTCATCGTGACCATGCTGGCCGTCGCCGCCAACGTCCTGGCGACCCAGACCCGCGAGGCCCTCTACGGGACGATCTTCTTCGCCGTCGGCTTCCCGGTCTTCCTGCTCATGAGGCGGGTCAGCCGGCGCCGGCCGGAGGAGCCGCCGGCCGCCGACTGAGCGTCGCCATTCCCCTGCCCTCCCGTGGTAAAATGGTCTCAAGGGAGGGTGCCATGGAAAAATCCCGCCGCATCAAGAAGGTCCTGGTCAGCCAACCGACGCTCGAAGGGGCCGGCGTGCACCTGCGCCGCGGCTTCGGCTTCCGCGAGGTGCCTCTCTTCGATCCCTTCCTCATGTTCGACGACTTCCGCCAGGACGATCCGGCTAAATTCCTGCCGGGCTTTCCCTGGCACCCGCACCGAGGCATCGAGACGATCACCTACATGCTCCGGGGCGCGGCCGAGCACGGGGACAGTATGGGCGGAAGCGGCGTGATCGGGCCGGGCGACGTCCAATGGATGACGGCCGGCAGCGGCGTCGTCCACCAGGAGATGCCCAAGGGCGGGGCGGACGGCCGGATGGGCGGCTTCCAGCTCTGGGCCAACCTGCCCGCGTCGCAGAAGATGATGGACCCGCGCTACCGCGACGTGAAGGCCGCCGACATCCCCGAGGTCGCCCTGCCCGGCGGGGTCACGGCCAAGGTCATCTGCGGCGCGGTCGGCCGGGTTTGCGGCCCGGTCCGGGACATCGTCATCGACCCCGAATACCTCGACGTCGCCATGCCTCCCGGCGCCGCGTTCGTCCATCCGACCAAGCCCGGCCACACGGTCATCGCCTACGTTTTCGAGGGCGAAGGCTGCTTCTCGGACGAGGCGGGCCTGTCGGCCTACGACATCGAGCCGGCCAGCTATTTCGATCTCGAGCGGAAGCCCGTCCAGGGCGATCATTGCCTGGTCCTGTTCGACGACGGCGGCCGGGTCAAGGTGACGACGACGGACTCCGGCGTCCGCTTCCTGCTCATCTCGGGCCGCCCTCTCGGCGAGCCCGTCGCCTGGCAGGGGCCCATCGTCATGAACACGCAGGAGGAGCTGCGGACCGCCTTCCGCGAGTACCGGGCGGGAACGTTCATCAAGCAACCGAAGCCGGTCTGAAGGATTGCAAACCGGGGCCGAAACAGGTAACCTTGGGGAAACCTCGAGGAGGCCCGCCATGACGATGACCGGCCGCGAACGCCTGGCCGCCGCTCTCAGCCACCGTCAGCCCGATCGCATCCCCGTCGACTTCAACGGCACCGCCGTCACCGGCATGCACGTCAAATGCGTCATCGGCCTGCGCCGTCACTACGGCCTGGAGGACCGCCTGGTCAAGGTCCACGAGCCCTACCAGATGCTGGGCTGGATCGACGACGATCTCCAAACGGTCCTGGGCATCGACGTCGAAGGCGCCTACGGGCCCAACACCATGTTCGGCTACCGGAACGAGAACTGGCAGCCCTGGCGCATGGACGACGGCACCGAGGTCCTCATGTCCGGTAACTTCGTGACGACGAAGGACGCGAACGGCGACACGCTCGTCTTCCCCGAAGGCGACCGGTCGGCGCCTCCCTCCGGGCGCCTGCCCAAGAACGGCTTCTTCTTCGACACCATCGTCCGTCAGGACCCGGTCGACGAGGACCGGCTCGACCCGGCCGACAACCTCCAGGAGTTCGGCCCGATCGACGGGGCCACCCTGGACCACTGGGAGAAGGAGAGCCGACGGGCCGGGGCCACCGGGCGCGGGGTCATTGCCAGCTTCGGCGGGACGGCCCTCGGCGACATCGCCCTCGTCCCCGGCCCCCAGCTCAAACACCCCAAGGGCATCCGGGACATCGAGGAGTGGTACGTCTCCACCCTGACCCGCCGCCCTTACGTCCACAAGGTCTTCGAGGGCCAAACGGAGATCGCTCTCGGGAACCTGGCCAAGATCCACGAACGCGTCGGCGACCAGGTCCAGGCCGCTTTCATCTGCGGCACGGACTTCGGCACCCAGCAATCGACCTTCTGCTCGGTCGCCGCTTACCGCGAGCTCTACCTGCCCTATTACCGGCGGATCAACGACTGGATCCATGGCCACACGGCCTGGAGGACCTTCAAACACTCCTGCGGCGCCGTGGCCTCGCTCGTCCCGGCCTTCATCGAGAGCGGCTTCGACATCCTCAACCCCGTCCAACTCTCCGCCGCCGGCATGGACGCCCGACGGCTCAAGGCGGAGTACGGCAAGGACCTCGTCTTCTGGGGCGGCGGCGTCGACACCCAGAAGACCCTGGCCTTCGGCGCGCCGGAAGAGGTCCGGGCCCAGGTCCTGGAGCGCTGCGAGGTCCTCGGCCGCGACGGCGGCTTCGTCTTCAACTCCGTCCACAACATCCAGGCCAACGTCCCCATCCCGAACATCGTGGCCATGTTCGAGGCCGTGGGCGAATTCAACGGACGGGGCTAGGGCCCTGTGCCCGGCCGAAGATCGG
>JBFYNT010000269.1:0-3864 GCA_041304225.1 Candidatus Aminicenantota bacterium | reverse complement strand
CAGGACGTTGTCCATGACCTTGGCGTAGATCTTGTCGAAGAGCCGGGGCACGCTGATCATGATGGTCGGCCGGACCTCGAGCAGGTTCTCGGCCACGGTCTCGATGCTCTCGGCGTAGTAGATCGAGGCGCCCTTGTAGAGGAAGGAGAAGGTCGTCATCCGCTCCAGGACGTGGGACAGGGGCAGGAACGACAGGATGACGTCCTTGGCTGCGAATTCGGTGACGGCGTCCAGGGCCTTGGCGTTGGAGACGAAGTTGACGTGGGTCAGCATGACGCCCTTGGGGACCCCGGTCGTCCCCGAGGTGTAGATGATGGAGGCCAGGTCGCCGGGCTTGACGGCCAGGGCCCGCTTCTCGAACCGCCCCGGGTCGGACGTGGCGATGACCTTGCCCCGGCCCATGACCTCGGACAGGCTGACCACGCCCTGGGGGCCGGCCTCGTCGAGGAGGATGAAATGGTGGACGTTCGGGAGCTCGGGACGGACCGCCTCGACCTTGAGCCAGAGGTTGCGGCTCGAACAGACGACGATCTTGGCGTCCGAGTCGTTGATGATGTACTTGACCTGTTCGGGCATGAGCGAGGTGTAGATGGGCACCGTCACCGCCCCGTTGCAGAGGACGGCGAAATCGGTGATGGGCCACTCGGGCCGGTTCTCGGAGAAGATGACCAGCTTGTCGCCGGGGCCCAGTCCGAGGTCGGCCAGGCCGAGCGCGAGGTGCCGGACCCGGCGCTCGAACTCCTCCGTGGAGATGGGCACGTAACGGCCGTCGACCTTGGCCGCCAGGATGTCGTCCTTGATGTAGGATTTGACGGTATTGAGGAAGAGCTGGCTGAGCGTTTCGACCATGAGAGATCTCCTTGCGGTTCGGATGGGGGCTATTGTAGCCCGTAAAGCCGCCGAGGTGTCAAATCTTTATGAGATCGTGGCCCTCGTGGCGGAGGAGCCAGTCCTTGCGCCAGAGGCCGCCGCCGTAGCCGGTCAGGCGGCCGTCGCTGCCGACGACGCGGTGGCAGGGGACGATGATCGACACGGGGTTGCTGTGGTTGGCCCCGCCGACGGCCCGCGTGGCGGCCGGCTTGCCGACGGCTTTGGCCAGGGCCTTGTAGGTCGTCGTCCGGCCGAATTCCACCTGGAGGAGCTTGGACCAGACCGATCTCTGAAAATCCGTGCCGCGGAGATCGAGCTTGACCGTGAAGGCCTTGCGCTCTCCCCGGAAATAGCCGTCGAGCTGGGCCAGGGCGGCCGCGACCGGGCCGGGCGGAGAGCTCTGGGCTTTCGGGCGTGAACGCTCCTCTTTGATATCGACGAAATTCAGGCCGGAGACGCCCGCTTCGCTGCCGATGATCTCGATCGTCCCGATGGGGGATTCGTAAAAGGCCTTGGTCACGTCGGATCCTGGCATGGCCGCCTCCTCCAGCCAACAATAATATAACTCGGCCCTCCCCTACAAGGGACCTGGTCCCTCGTTGACGGTCCGCCCGTCGTGTGCTAAAAGCGGGGAAGACGGAATAGGAGTGCCCATGAGCGGTGACATCCCGACCCTGGCCGTCGCCGGCCAGACCCTTCCCGAGGCCTGGGAGAAGGCCGTCCTGGCCTGCTGGAACGAGGGCGTGGCCATCAAGACCGAGTACGACAAGCCGGGCGATCCGCCGAGCCGGGATTGCACGATGCTCTGGACGGTCTTGGAGCCCTTCGCCGAGCCCCGCATCCACCGGGCCTTTCCGGGTGGCCTCGAGGACCTCGAGGTCTACCGCCAGGAGGTCGTCGACGGCGTCCACGACCACTGGATCTGCCCGGAAGAGGGCAAGTGGACCTACACCTACCACAAGCGGCTGTTCGCCTACGACATCGAGGGCGAGACGATCGACCAGGTCGCCCAGGCCGTCGACCGGCTGGCCCGCGCCGGCCACACCCGCCGGGCCCAGGCCATCACCTGGAACCCCAAGCTCGACGGCCCCACCGAAGACCCGCCCTGCCTCCAAAGGCTCTGGTTCCGGATGCTCGAGGACGGCGCCGGAGGGCTCGTCCTGAACATGAACTCCCACTGGCGGTCGCGCGACGCCTACAAGGCCGCCTACATGAACGTCTTCGCGCTGACCGATCTCCAGCGGGTGGTCGCGGCGCGCGTGGCCGAAAAAACGGGCCGGGCCGTGCGCGTCGGGCGCTACGCCGACCTCGTCGACAGCTTCCACATCTACGGCTCGTATTTCGCGGAGTTCGAGGGATTCCTCAAGATGGTGGAGAAGCGTACGTTCGCCGAGCGGACCTGGCCGAGCGCCTACGCCGAACCCATGTTCGAAGAGGCCCGGGACCGGCTGCGCCGGGAGAAAGAGGAAGGGAGGTAAGCCATGACCCTGTCGCCTTTGACGATCGCCCTCATCGCCGGCGTGCTCGTTTCCGCGGTCCTGGCCGCCTGGTCCCAGGTCAAGGAGCGTCGGCGCCTGCACCTCGTGACCAAGCCGCTCTCGACCGGTCTCATCATCGCCATGGCCGCTTTGGCCGCGGTCCCCGTGCCGCCCGCGTACAAGACGCTCGTGCTGGCCGGGCTCGTCTTCTCGCTCCTCGGCGACGTCGCCCTGATGTTCCCCGACAAATGGTTCACGGCCGGGTTGGTGGCGTTCCTGGCCGCCCAGGCCCTTTACATCCTAGCCCTCAAGCCCCGGCCGGGGCATCCGATATCCCCGATGACGATCCTCCCCTACATCCTCTACGGCCTGCTGATGTTCTTCCTGCTGGCTCCCCACCTGGGCCCGCTGAAGGTCCCGGTCTTCGTCTACGTCGCCGCCATCACGACGATGGCCGGGTTCGCGGCGGCGCGATACGTCGACATGGGCGGGACGAAGGCGCTCCTGGCCTTCATCGGCGGGGTTCTGTTCCTGGTCTCCGACTCCGTGCTGGCCTACGACCGCTTCGCCCGGAAGGTGCCGAACGCCCGGATCCTCGTCCTCGGGACCTATTTTCCGGCCCAGCTCCTGATCGCCCTTTCTGTCTGACCCGGGCGCGGCGGGGTCAACGGGCCGGGACGACGCGGCCGTCGATCCCGACGACCACCTTGTTCACTTCGATCGGAACGCCCGAAAGTTCCACGGCCGCGCGGACGACGCGCTCGAGGCCGGAGCAGCAGGGCACGGTCATGATAGCCACGGTCAGGGAGGCGAGCTCGTTGTCCCTGATGAGGGCGGCCAGTTTCTCGACGTAGCCCTGGGTCTCGTCGAGCTTGGGGCAGGCGATGACCAGCTTCTTCCCTTCGAGAAGCTCCCCATGGAAGCCGCCGAGGGCGAAGGCCGTGCAGTCGGCCGCGACGAGCAGGTCGCTGCCCTTGAAGTAGGGCGCGGCCGGCGATATCAAGTGGAGCTGGATGGGCCACTGGGTCAGGCGCGAAGGGACCGCCGCGGCGGGGCGGCCGGAGGTTTCCGGGTCCCTGGCGATGTCGCGGGCCAGGCTCCCCGGGCAGCCCCTGTGGCCGCCGTGGGCGTGGTGAGCGTGTCCGCCGCCGGCGACCCGGTCAACTCGGTCGGCCCAGCCGACCTGGTTGTCGCAGACGTCGCGGACGCCGTGGACCTTGGCGGCCGCGGCGGCGCCTCGCGTCTCCAGAATGTGGTCGAAGGCAGCCCGGGCGTCGTAGCCTTCGCTATCCCTCTCGACGACCTTCAGGGCGCCGGTCGGGCAAACGTCCAGACAGGCCCCTAGACCGTCGCAGTAGATCTCCCGGACGAGGACGGCTTTGTTCGCGGCGTCGAGCGCCAGCGCCCCCTCGGCGCAGGCGGTCGCGCAGAGCCCGCAGCCGTCGCATCTCTCGCGATCGATCTCGATGATCTGTCTTTTGGCCATGGACGCGCTCCCCGGGACTAATTCCTACTG
>JBFYNT010000268.1:0-17397 GCA_041304225.1 Candidatus Aminicenantota bacterium | reverse complement strand
GTAGGGCGGCCGCCGCGGCGATCTCCGATCGGACGTCGTCGAGGACGGCCCGGCCCGCGGCGACGACCGGTTCGCGGCCGTGCGCGGCGACAAGAGGGCCGACCGCCGGGTCGGCGAGCAGGGCGTCGAGGGAGGGGATGGCGCGGAAGAGCGCTTGTCTCTGTTCGTCCGTCATGTCGGTCGGGCCCCCCGGGGCCGTCATTTATCGAGGGACTTGAAGCGGAGCTTCTTGAAGACCTCGGGCTTGACGTCGGCGGAGCCGCCCGCGGCCGTGACCGGGACGGCGATCTCGAAGGCCATCTCCTTCGGCGGCAGGCACGACATGGCGTCGCAGGCCTGGTAGCCGAGCGAGGCCTTGATGACCTTCGGGCCCGGCTCGACGCCGGCTTTCGCCTTGAGGAGAGCGCCCAACACGACCTCGCCCTCGTAGACGACGAGCTCGGCTTCCGAATAGGCGAAGCGGGCCCGGTGGCCGCCGGGGTAGTAGATCTCGACGACCTCGAAGTCCGGGTTCTCCAGCACGGTGAGGACGGTCGGGATCATGAATTCGTCGAGCGGGGCGTTGTCGTTGATGTGGTAACCCGCCTGGACCTTGAGGACGACGGCGGCCTGGAACGTCTCGCCCGGGCGGACGGCGTCGCGGGAGACGAGGCTGCGGACCTCGACGACGTGCCCCTCGTCCTGGGCCGCGAAGGCCGGCAGGGACGACGATAAGGCGAAGGCGATGACGGCGACAGAGGCGAATTTACGCATCACCGGCAATTAGAGCCGTTCCCGCGCTTTTTGTCAATCGCGCGGGGCTATTTCGGATAATGGAAAATAATGGGGACGTTTCTATTTATTTTATTCATATTGCCTTGAACGGCCGGCCCTTCTTCAAAGACACGTTCCTGATCCCGAATCTCTCTTCCATGGCTTGGATGAACGGAACAGAGCCCAAATAGAGATGACTCCTGAGGCTTTCAGAATTGACATGTTTCCGGTCGATAAAAAGCGCCTTATAAGCTATCCGGCGCTCGGCTTCGGTATTCCCCAAGGCTTCATAGCAGGGATTCCTCTTGACGAGAGGATCATGCCGGCCCTCGGCGTAATAATGAAACGAGCTGAACCGATAATCGCCAGGGTGGCGAACGATCTTGGCCCGGACGGGATTCAGCTCGATATATTTGCCGCACTGAAGCAGGTACGTCCTCGTCTCGATGATGATGTTCTTGAATCGTCCCTGAAAGAGGTGGCCCGAATAATCGTGCTTGTTCCTGTAGAACGCATAATAGGCCAAGAAGACCTGCTTCAGGAACTTCGATAGATCGGCTCCCGGCTCGAGCCTGACGATCAGATGGATGTGGTTGTTCATCAAGCAGTAGTGGTAGATATGAACGCCGGCATGGCCTTTTTTGGAGAGAAGGAGGTACTTGAAATATGCCTTCTCCTCGTCGGTCGTGAACAGAAGTTGTCGATTATTGCCGCGATTCATGACGTGCATGGGGAGGTCGAGGGAGATGAGTCTTGCGCATCTGGCCATGGCGTACTCGATCGTTCCTTATAAGGAGACGCTGCCAAGGCCAGGGAATTCTCACCCACCGAGATTAGCGGCGAACGGAGCGGATGTGTCTATCTTTGAAAGACGGTCAACCGAAGATGAAAATAATAAATAGAAACGTCCCCATTATTATTTCCGGCGCTCCTTGCCGCCGGTCGCGCCCTTGACGCCCTCCTCGAAGGGCTCGGTCAGGATGGGCACGACCCAGCCCTCGGGGCTCTCCTTGTAGGTCTCGATGTCCTCGCTCACGGCCAGGGGGTGCTTCAGGGCGTTCCACCGGCCGTCGAGATACGCCCCGATACCCCCGGTTTTAGGAAAGGGGAAGGCGATCCAGGCGCTCCGGTCGTAGTAGACGCTGCCGGCCTTGACCGGCAGCATCCGGGTCTGGTTGTTCGTGGCGAACGAATAGACGAAGCCCCTCGACACGTAGTACCACGGGCCGTGCTGGATGTAGAGGAACGGCTGCTCGAGCGAGGCCGGGCCGCCGTTGAGGTTGGGCGTGGCCATCTCGAGATAGAGCGAGGCGAATCCGACGCCCTTGGCCTCGTCGAAGAAGCCGACCCACGGCGTGTCCGGACGCAGCACGGCGGCGTGGTCCGGATGCCGCTTCGACGTCTCGAAATCCAGGATCTCCGTCTTCCCGTCCCGCTTGAAGGCCGCCTTGGTGAAGACCGCCTTGTTGAACACGACCTCGGCGTTGCGCAGGGCCATGACGAAGACGTCCTTGGCCACCGTCGTCACCGATTCGACCATGACGACCGGCGATCCGGCGTAGAAGTGATAGCGGATGCCGATGTCGATGCCTTCCGGCTGCGGCAGCTTCCCCTTGAGGTTGAGCGAATAGAAGACCGGCCCGCCCTCGGCCTCCGTCGCCTCCGGGTCCGTCCAGTCCGAGCTGTGGTACCAGGCGTGCGGCGGCGCGTAGACGTCCGGGTTCCAGTGGATGGCCCCGTTGGTCTCGAGCTTGTGCTCGAGCTTGGTGCCGGTCGCCTTCTCGACGATTTCGGTGATGACGCCGCTCGTCTCGTGGAGGGTGATCCGGTAGAACGCGTTCTCGATCGTCCGGCCCAGGCCCCGGCCCCGGGTCACGGCGAGGTCGGTCGGGTAGGCGGGCTTGGCCGCCCCCGGATTGTCGTAGAACACGAGGTAGGTGGCCTTCGACCCGGCCTCGACGTCGGCGAGGAAGGCCAGGCCGAACGAGGTGGTCGGATGATAGCGAACGACCTTCTCGCCGGTCGCCGCGTCCAATTCCTCGACGCTCAGGACCTTCGGGTCGTTCCAGGTAACGAGGTCATAGACCTGGCTGGGCACTTCCTTATAAACCACGTCCTCGCCGTTCTTCTCCGCCCGTACGACCCGGACCTCGTCGGCCGACCGGAGGTAATCGGCCAGGATGCCAAGCGTGGCGTGGACGGGATATCCCGCCCGCTCGAAACCGTGTTCTTCCGAGACCACGAGCGCGAGGTAGCTCTTCCAGGCCGGGTCCCAGTATCCCTTCCCCCGGGGTGCCGTCCCCTTGGCGCTCACGAGCCGGATGTCGCCCGATCGGGGCTCGACGAGATCGACCGTCATCTCGGCTTCGGCCCCCGGCGTCCAGACGCGCCGGGCCTTGACCTGGAGCGCGACCTTGCCGCCCGCGGCTTTGACGCCGTGCCGGTCGACCTCGCGTCCGTCCTGATAAACGAGGAAGTCCCGGACCCGGGCCCCGTCGACCACGACCTTGTCGACGCTCCAAGCCGCGTCCGCCGCCACGCCGGCCGGCAGCTCGGCCAGCTCGAGCCTGCCCTTGACGTAATACCAGGGCTCGCCCGCGACCGGATAGCCGAACTCGGTCCCGGCGGGGGAGGCCGCGGCGGCGGGCGCCGGGAACTCCCCGGCCCCTCCGGGCGTCTTGCCGCAGCCCGCGAAGAACAGGACCATGAACGAAATAAACAGAAACGTCCCCATTCTTTTCATCGTTGTCCCTCCCAATCGATCCGGGCGATGATCCTGGCGAGCGCGAGGGCCGCCAGGCCGCCCGCGGCGAGATAGGCCGCGCCCGGGACCCAATCCATGAAGATGAGCCGTCCGACGCCGAGGAGCAGGCACAGGGTCACGACCACGGCCAGCGCCCAACCCGCGAAGGGCGCCGCCTGCAGCCGATATGTTTTGCCGGCGAGCCTGGCGATCGGTCCCCAGGCCCCGCCCGGTTTGACCTTCCGGTAGAACGCGAGCAGCTTGGCCTCGTCGTCCGGCTTCGTCAGGAGCGTCGCGGCGATCCAGGCCGCGGTCGTGACGGCCACGATGACCAGGATGCCGACGCCCCAGGCGTCCACGGCGAACCCGGCCCTCTCGAGCGCTCGCCCCGCCCCGCGCACGAGCGGGTTGTCCGGCGCGACCTTCAGATAGATCGCCGTCGTGGCCGAAGCCCCGAGGGCCGCGATCTCCGACCAGGCGCTGATCCGCCACCAGTACCAGCGCAGGATCAGCACCAGGCCGATCCCCGCCGAGAGCTCCATGACCAGCTGCCAGCCCATTTTGACGCTGCCGAGGACGACCGCGAACCCGGCCCCGAGGAGCGACACGAGGAGCACCATCACCCGCGACGCGGCGACGTAGTGCTTTTCGCTCGCGTCCTTGCGGACGAAGGGCCGGTAGAAGTCGTTGAGCAGGTAGGAGCCGGCCAGGTTGACGATGGACTCGATCGTCGACATGAAGGCCGCGATGAGCGAGGCGATGATGATGCCCGCGACGCCCTTCGGCACGAAGGCGATCATGCGCGGATAGGCGGCCTCCATCTCGCCCGGCGTCGCCCCCGTCAGGCCGGGGAAGACGACCATGGCCGCCAGCGCCGTCAGGATCCAGGGCCACGGCCGCAGCACGTAATTCGCGATCGTGTACCACAGCGTGCCCTTGACGGCGTGCCGCGGGTCCTTGGCCGCCAGCATCCGCTGGGCGCTCCAGCCGCCCCCGCCCGGCTCGGCGCCGGGGTAATAGACCGCCCACCACTGGACGAACACGGCCACGAAGAAGGCCAGCGGCAGGGCCTGTCCGAGCGGCGGGAAGACCGACAGGTAGTCCTTTCCGTTCGCGGCCCCGGCGGCCTTGACCGCCTCGACCAGGGCCCCGATCCCGCCGGCCTGCTCCACGGAGACGACCGAAAGGATGACCGACCCGGCCATGGCCACGCCGAAGAGCAGCATGTCCGTGGCCACGACGCCCCACAGCCCGCTCAGCGTCGTGTAGAGGACCGTCAGCGCCAGGCAAATGGCCAGGGCCGCGACGCCGTTCGTGCCGAAGACCGCCTGGATGATCCTGACCATGGCCAGCGTTACCCAGCCGAAGGTGATGGCCGAAACGGGGATGCCTAGGTAGAGGGCCTTGAAGCCGCGCAGGAACCGGGCCGGCCGCCCCGAGTAGCGGAGGTCGATGAATTCGACCTCGGTCACGACCTCGGCCCGCCGCCACAGATGGGCGAAGAAGAGCACGGTCAGGGCCCCGCCGAGCATAAAATTCCACCACAGCCAGTTGCCCGCGATGCCGTCCTTGACGACGAGGCCGGTCACCGCGAGCGGGGTGTCGGAGGAGAACGAGGTGGCCACCATCGACGTCCCGAGCAGCCACCAGGGCAGGTTCCGTCCGCTCAGGAAGTACTCCGAGATGCTCTTGCCGGCCCGCTTGGAATAATAGAGCCCGATCCCGATCGACAGCGCGAGGTACCAGCCGATGAAGATCCAGTCGACCGCGGCGAGCCTCATGTCCTAGCGCCTGGCCCTGGCGATGAGCGTTCCAACGATGAGGAACAGGACGCCCGCCCCGGCGACCGTGATCTTCTCGGCGACGGTCCGGCAGAAGAGGAAGCCGAAGAGGAGGAGGGGCAGGCCGACGCCCCAGAACCCCAGGGCCATCGGCCGGTACTCTTTCTTCAGGGCCGCTATTTCTCCCGGGGGATGGCGAACACGGGCACGCGGCTGTGGGCGATGACCTTCTCGGTCGTGCTGCCGAGGAAGAGCCTCGACAGCTTGCGGACGGTCGTCGACATGACGATGAGCCCGAAGCCCTTGGTGTCGGCGTAGTCGATGATGCCCTCGTAGCCGTGGACGGCCTTGACGACGTCCTCGCGGATCTCGACGGCCTTGTGCTCCCGGCGCTTGCGGGCCTGGAGCTTCTTGAGCACCGAGCCGAACATCTCGTCGGTCAGCCGGAAGTCGTGGCCGAAGAGCTCCATAACGTAGAGGAAGGTCAGGCCGGAACCCAGGGCCTTGGCCAGCTTCCAGGCGTAATCGCGCTCGACGTCCTCGTCGGCCGAGAAATCGGTCGGGACCAGGATCTTGCCGAGGTCGCCGGTCTTGGCGTCCGTGCCCTTGGTCACCAGGACCGGCACGCGGGCGCCCCTCAGGATCCGGTGGGTGACGCTGCCGATGAGGTTCTGCTCGGGACCCGAGATCCCCTTGCGGCCGACGACGATGAGGCCCGCGGCCTCCTTCTTGGCCGTCTTGAGGATGACTGGGGCCGCCGAGCCTTCCGTGACCAGGATCTTGTCGGCGCAGACGCCTTGGGCCGAGCACATGTGCTCGAGCTGGGCCCTGGCGCTGATCTTGCTGGCCTCGATCTTGCCGGCCAGCTCCGCCTGCGCCTCGGGCCAGGCCTCGTAGAGGGCGGGCGCGAAATCGGGCACGACGTGCAGGGCGGTCAGCTTGGCCTTGAAGGTCTTGGCGAATAGGCTCGCGTAGGCCAGGGCTTCCTTCGATTCCGCTGAGAAGTCCGTGGCCCAGAGCACGTTCTTGATGGGATGGATCATGGGTTTCGCTCCTTCCGGGTTCAGTCTATATCAAACTCAATACTTCTGCCAATCCGGCTTGTGCTCCTGGACCCAGACGTAGTAGTCGGCCATCTCCAGCTCGGCGGCGGCCTCCTTGTCGAGGACCAGGACGGCCCGCGGATGCATCTGGAGTACCGATCCCGGCACCATGGCCGTGACCGGGCCCTCGACCGTCCGGGCCACGGACCGGGCCTTCTTCTTGCCGAAGGCCAGGAGCAAACACATCCGTGCGTCCATGATCGTGCCCAGGCCCATGGTCAGCACGTGGGTCGGGACGCCCTCCTCGCCTCCGAACGCGGACGCGGCGTCGAGCCGCGTCTCCTCGGTCAGGGTCTTGATGCGTGTCCGCGACGACAGCGACGACGACGGCTCGTTGAACCCGATGTGGCCGTTCGTGCCGATGCCCAGGATCTGGATGTCGATGCCGCCGGCCGAGCGGATGGCCTGCTCGTACTTGCGGCAGGCGGCCGGGATCTCGGACGTCAACCCGTCCGGGATGTTGATCCGCTCCTTGGGCATGTTGATGTGGCTGAACAGGTGGGCCCACATGTAGCTGTGGAACGACGACGGGTGGGCCGGCGGGACGCCGACGTACTCGTCGAGGTTGAAGCTGGTCACGCCGCCGAACTCGAGCCCCGACTCCCGGTGCATGCGGACGAGCTCGCGGTAGAGCTGCAACGGGGTGTTGCCCGTAGCCAGTCCGAGCACGGCGTGGGGCTTCTCCCGGACGGTCCGGGCGACGATGCGGGCCGCGACCAGGCTGGCCTGCCGGCTGTCGGGCTGGATGATGATCTCCATGGGGCTCTCCTTCCGTCTCGATCGATCGCGGTCAGCGCTTCCGGACCCAGTATTTCTTGATCTTGGCGTCGACGCCGGCCCGGAACTTGTCGACGTGGCCCAGGACGAAGCGGCCGACGTCGAGCGAGTCGTCGCGGACGAGCGGCGTCAGGTCCATCGCGTACCAGAGCTGTTCGGCCGCGTCGGTCTCGTGCGACTGGAAGTAGCTGGCGTTGGCCCGGCGCCGGCCGGCCGTGGCCAGGTCGTAGCGCTTGCCGCCTTCGACCTGGGAGTCGTAGACGCCGATGAGGCCCGTCGACAGGGCCTCGCGCCGCCCGACGTCGAGGGGGACCTTGTCGCCGTCGTCCATCCAGTCGAGGCCGCGCCAGACCTCGCAGCCGTAGACGGTCGTCGGCCGCTCCTCGGGCGCCAGCTCGCGCAGCGCGGCCAGGGCCGTGAAGGCCACGGCCAGGTGGGTATCGTGCTTGTCGGCGGGATTGTGGGTGTAGACGACCTCTGGCCGCGTGTCCTTCAGGATCTTGACCAGGTCGGAGCGGAGGCGGCCGGTGCCGACGTCCTTGACCTCGGCGCTGGTGTGGTTGAGCTGGACGAGGACGCCGTAGTTGCCGAGGATGGCCGCTTTCTCTTGCTCGCGGCGCCGGAGAGAGGCCAGGTCCTCGTCGCTGAAACCGGCGTATTCGCCGGCCCGCGGCGAGCCGGCCCCGTTTGTGCAGGTGACGGCGCCGAACCAGAGCTCGCGGCTGGTGAAGCACTTCTGGATGCCGTGGAAGGCCATGATCTCGAGGTCGTCCTGGTGGGCGCCGATGCCGAGGTGGGTGACACGGCAGAAGGCGTCCTGGGGGGCCGCGCCGTCGGGGACGAAGATCGAGGCGTCGGGCTTGGTGAACTTCATCGGGGAGCTCCTTGGATCTCGGGCAGGCTGGCCGCGGCGACCGCCTGTCCCACGCGCCGGCTCTTCTCGTCGAGCAGATGGATGCGGACACGGGCGGCCGTTTCCGGGAACTCGGCCGCCAGGACCTCGTTGGCCTTGTCGACGATCGCCGCGCCGCCCGGGCCGGACAGGACCCGGCCGAGGACGAGGAGGTGGCGGAAGCCGTAAAAAACTTCGTACCAGGGTATGGTATAGCCCAGGTAGACGCCGATCGACTCGAAGACCCGGGCCGCCGGGATGTTGCCGCGCCCGGCGAGCCCCTGGACCTCCTTGAGCCGCTCGGGCAGCTTCATGCCGGGAGGGAAGGACAGGCCGGCCGCGAGGGCCAGCTTGGCGACGGCTTGCTGGGAGAAGTAGTTGGCGCCGACGCCGCGGTCGCCCGACCACTCGTCGACGGCCGCCGCCGGGCTCAGATCGACCGGCGCGAAAGCCAGCTCGTCGAGCCAGCCGGGGATGTGGCCTTCGCCGTCGAGGTAGCCGGCCGCCTCGCTCGAGCCCATGGCCACGCCGAGCACGCCCGGCTCGCCGATCGACAGCATGCCGGCCAGCGCGGTGACCTCGCCGTCGTTGATGACCTCGAAGGGGACCTTCCAATCCGCGGCCAGGCGGTCGAAGAGGCCGCGGACCTTGGATTCGAAAAGGTCCGGCGGCACCGACCGGAAGAGCGAGGCGATCCGGACCTGGTTGCGGATGATGATCCCCGCCGACGAGCCGCCGATGGCGTCGACGCGGGGGAGGTGGGTGGCGGCCTTCTTCAGGCCTTCCTGGATCATGCGGTAGTGGTAATCGGGATCGGGCTCCGTCGCCGGGGCCCAGGGGAGCTCCTCGCTCCAGACCGGCTCGCCGTCGATGACCGCCGCGACCTTGTAGTCGCTGGCCCCGAGGTCGAAGCCGATGCGAAAGCCGCGGAGGTGGCCGCCGGGGAAATGCCGGGCCTCGCGGGCTTCCGGGAAGGTCGCCGGACTGTGCAGGGCGACCTCGAAGGGCCGGCCGTAGACGCCGCCCATGACCCTGGCGTCGAAGGCGCGGGGGCCGCTCCCGGCGTACTCGGCCCTGAGCCGGCGGCCGATCGCGTCCGGTCCCAGGAAGTGGAGGCGCCAGCCGCCGCGCGACCAGAGCAGGAACTTGGCCGCGCGCTCGATCATCCGGAAGGTGGACTCCGGATCGGCGTCTTTTTCGGGGCACACGGCGTCGAAGCTGGAGACCAGGCCGTCCTCGCGCTCGATGGCCAGACGGAGGGGCCGTCCGCCCGCGACGCGGACCCGCTCGAGATAGCCCCGCCAGGCGAGGATGAGCGGCTCGAAGGCCGGGTCGCAGGGAGGGACCGGGCCGCGTCGGCGATTCGTCATTTGGACCTGAGCTCCACTCTGACCGGCGCGAGCAGGCGGGCGGCCAGCTCTTCGGCCCGGACGGTCCAGCCCTTGGCCCCGGGCGACGGGGGCGCGATGACGCCGCGCTCCCAGGCCCCGGCCACCCAGAAGGTCAGCCGGCCGCCGGCGCGGCCGTCGAGCTTCAGGGCCCGGTCGGCGGCGGTCTCCTCGACGGCCCTCAGCGCGGCCGGCGGGGCGATCGCGGCCAGGCCGATCTCGCCGGCCTTGCCCGCGCCCTTGCCCCAGACGGTCACGTAGCCCTTGGCTGTGTCGACCGACCATACGCCGCCGGCGAGGTTTTCCAGGGCGGGGCCAACGGCGATCGTTCCGGTCCCCTTCGACGCCAGGAGTATGTCCTGGCGCGAGTAGACCGCGTCCGCGAAGGTCGAATAGAGGACGGTCAGGACGACCTCTCCCTGAGACGTGGCCAGCGGCGGATACTCGGCCTTGACGAGGGCCCGGACCCGGCCGGTGGCGAGCACGGTCAGCTTGGGGGAAGGGGCCCCCGGGCCGAAGAGCGCGACGCGGGCCGCTCCGTCCCAGAGGCAGAGCCCGCCGAGACCGGCTCCGTCCCCGGTCCCGAGGAGGTCCATGCCCCAATCGCCGCTTTTGGCCTCGAGGGCCGGGAACTTCCTCAGGATGAGGTCGGGCTGAAGCTTGCCGTAGAAGCCGATCCGGCCGCGAGTCCGCTTGAAAGCGACGAAGTTCGATTCCCAGCCGGCCTCGGCGCCGCCCGCCGCCCAAGGGCCGCGGGCGAAGGCCTTGTCGGCGGGGAACAGCTGGAAGCTGCGCTCGGGCGTGTACCAGCAGGCCAGGCGCGTCGTCGACGAAGGCGGGAGGGTCCGGACGACGACGATCTCGTCGTGGTAGCGGTCCTTGTCGAGGTCGTCGGCCTGGGACACGACGAGGGCCAGCTCGGCCCCCGTCTCCTCGAAGAAGGCGTAGAAGTAGGTGTTGAAATCGGGGGCGACCGTGGCCCGGATGCCGGCGACGTCGATGACCAGGGCGTGGTTCTCGAGGGCGAACGGCGAGGGATTGACGACGTCGACGAAGAACCTCTTCTTGAAGCCGAGGGTCTCGGGACCCTGGTGCTGGGCGGCGGCCGTAACCGCGGCGGCCAGCGCGGCGGCGGCGAGGACCGTCAGGACGGCGAACCGTCTCCGGGCTCTCGTATTCGGACGCATCTTCGGGGCTCCTTTCCGGGGCGGGATCCGGGTCCTATTTTACTCCATTTGCCGCGAAATGGGGCGCCTTAAGTGATGAGGTGGGACTTGAATCCTTTGCCCAGGACGTCATAGGTGTCGTTGATGATGACGAAGGCCTCGGGGTCGATCTTGCGGACGTTGGTCCGCAGGTCGGCCAGCTGCTTGCGGTGGATGACGGTCAGGATGATCTCGCCCTCGCGGTTGAGGTAAAGGGAGCGGGAGCGCAGGGCGGTGCCGCTGCGGTCGAGCCCGTGGAGGATGTAATCGGCGATCTCCTGGGTCCGGGTCGAGGTGATGATGACCAGCTTGGAGTAGTTCCAGCCCTCGAGGATCATGTCGATGACCTTGGTCGACAGGAACAGGACGATGTATCCGTAGAGCGGCGCCTCCAGACTGCGGAGGGCGAATCCGGAGGCCGAGATGACGATGAAGTCCGTGACCATGATGCCGTAGCCGAGGGACATGCCGGTGTACTTGCTGAGGATCATGCCGACGATGTCCGAGCCGCCGGTCGAAGCCCGGCCGCGGAAGACGATGCCCAGCCCGACGCCGAGCATGACGCCGCCGTAGATCGAGGCCAGGACGGCGTTGTCGGTGGCCGAGGGGAGCTTGAGGACTTCGTGGAAGAGGTCGATGAAGACCGAGGAGACGACCATGCCGGCCAGGCTGTTGAGGACGTATTTCTTGCCCATGGTCTTGAGCCCGAGCAGGAAGATGGGCACATTGAAGACCATGATGAGCAGGCCGACGGGGAGCCGGAAGAAATAATTGACGATCATGGCGATGCCCGACACCCCGCCCGGGACGAAGTGGTGGGGGATGAGGAACAGGGCGTAGGCCAGGCCCATGATGGCGCAGCCGACGAGGATGTTCAGGGCGTTCTTGAATCTTTCCATGGGGTGTCTCTCCGCGGTCTTTTTCGGCCGTATTTTACTCCGTTGGCGCGGCAAATCAACAATTTCCTGCCCGGCAGGGCCTCACCGTCCTCGGATCCGAACGGGAGCGGGACATGAACAAAATAAATAGAAACGTCCCCATTAGACGTGCTATCTTTGTCCCGAGGAGAGTGCGGGATGGCCAACGTCGCGACCTTCGGCGAGATCATGCTGCGGCTGTCGCCGCCGGGCAAAGAGCTGCTTTTTCAGTCGCCGCTCCTGACCGCGCGTTTCGGCGGCGGGGAGGCCAATGTGGCCGTGTCGCTGGCCGTTCTGGGCCACCGGTCGCGGTGGATCTCTGTCGTCCCCTCGAACCCGGCCGGCGAGGCGGCCTTGCGTGAGCTCCGGCGCTACGGGGTCGACACGGGAGCGGTCGCCCGCGGCGGCCGGCGGCTGGGCATCTACTTCGCCGAGACCGGGGCCAACGAGCGGCCCTCCCAGGTCTTCTACGACCGCGAGGTCTCGGGCCTGGCCGAGGCCGGCCCCGGCGCCGTCGATTGGGACGCGGCCCTGGCCGGGATGGACTGGCTCCACCTCACCGGCATCACCCCGGCCCTCAGCGCCTCGGCCGCGGCCCTGACGCTCGAGGCGGCCAAGGCCGCCCGGTCGCGGCGGATGACGGTCTCGCTCGACCTCAACTACCGGGCCAAGCTCTGGAAGTACGGCCGTTCCGCGCCCGAGGTCATGCGCGAGCTGGCCGGCCTGGCCGACCTGGTCATGGGCAACGAAGAGGACTGCCAACGGTCGCTCGGCATCGGCCCCGCTCCCGACGTCGCGGCCGGGCGGCTCGATCCGAAGCTCTATGTCGACCTGACGGCCGAGGTCATGACGGCCTTCCCCAACCTGGCGCGGATCG
Organism: Candidatus Aminicenantota bacterium; assembly: GCA_041304225.1. Classification (GTDB taxonomy): domain Bacteria; phylum Acidobacteriota; class Aminicenantia; order Aminicenantales; family Saccharicenantaceae; genus RBG-16-66-30. The sequence continues at coordinate 4,961 of JBFYNT010000268.1, read as the reverse complement.
CCGTCACCCTGCGCGAGAGCTACAGCGCCGACTGGAACCGCTGGTCGGCCGTTCTCCGGAATCGCAAGGAATTCGTCGTCGGACCGATCCACGAGATCCGCTCGGTCGTCGACCGTATCGGCACGGGCGACGCCTTCGCCGCCGGGCTCATCCACGGCCTGGGCCGGCCGGGGGGCGGGACCGACGCCGAGGCGCTCGAGTTCGCCGTCGCGGCCGCCGCCCTCAAGCACACCATACCCGGCGATTTCAACCTGTCGACGGAGAAGGAGATCGCGGCGCTGGTCAAAGGCGACCGGTCGGGCCGGGTCCGGAGATAGGGGCAGGAGAGGGCGATGAGAGAGAGCGCCACGGCGAAGGACGCGGTCCTGACGGAGCTCCTCGCGGCCCGGGTCGTCGCGGTCATCCGGATGAAGGACGCGGCCCGGCTGGCCTTCGTCGCCGCGGCCCTCCGCCGGGGCGGCGTCCGCGCGCTGGAGGTCACCATGACCGTCCCGGGCGCCGTCGAGATCATTCGCGAGATGGCCCGGACGAAAGAGCCCGGGACGCTCGTCGGAGCCGGGACCGTGCTCGACCCCGGGACGGCCGAAGACGTCATCGCGGCCGGGGCCGACTTCGTCGTCTCGCCGGTCTTCGACCCGGACACGGTCGGGGCCTGTCGCGTGGCGGGTGTCGTCGTCGCGCCGGGCGCCTTCACCCCGACCGAGATCGTCGCGGCCTGGCGGGCCGGGGCGGACATCGTCAAGGTCTTCCCGGCGACCTCGCTCGGGCCGCAGTTCATCAGGGACCTGCGCGGCCCCCTGCCGCAGGTCCGGCTTATGCCGACCGGAGGCGTCACGATCGAGAACGCCCGCGATTTCCTGGCGGCCGGGGCCGCGTGCGTCGGCCTAGGTACGGCCCTGGTCGACGCGAAGGCCGTCGAGGCGGGCGACGGTGCGGCGATCGAGGCCCGGGCCCGGCGGCTCATGGAGACGCTCGCCGGGCTGTGATCCCGGCGCGGGCCATGGACACGCCGAGGACCTTTTACAACCGGGACTTCCTGCTGGCCCTCTTCGGCTACTTCTTCCTGTTCCTGGCCGTCTCGCTGTTCTTCCTCTTTCCCGTCGTCCTCCAGTCCTACGGCTCGAGCCAGAGCCGCATCGGCCTGATCATGGGCGTCTACAGCGTCGTCGCCATCGCCATCCGGCCCCTCTTCGGCCGGATGATCGACCTGCGCGGCGGGAGGCGTTTCGCCATCCTGGGCGCTCTCCTCCTCCTCGTGACGACGCCGCTCTTCCATTTCGTCCGCGACGCCGGCTGGCTGCCTCTCGCGCTCCGCGCGCTGGCCGGGATCGGCTGGGGCGTCAGCATGACCGCGACGATCTCCATGTGCTCCGACCTGGCCCCGGTCGACCGCCTGGCGAAGTCGATGGGCGTCATCGGCGTGGCCGGGCTGGTGGCCAACGCGATCGGGCCGCTGCTGGCCGAGGAGCTCCTGCGCGGCGGAGGGGCCGGCCGTCTCTACGACGCGAGCCTCGTCTTCCTCGCGGCCGCGCTGGCCTGCCTCCTGCTCGCGCGGGAGGTCGTCCGGCCGGACTGCGACGCCCGGCCCGCGGGGGGGCGGGCCCTGCGAGCCGTCCCCTGGGTCTTGGCCGCGATCATCGCCGGCATGCCGGTCTTCCACGGCGCCGTGCGCGGCGCCATGATCTACTTCATCGCCGTCTTCGGGAACTCGGTCGGGATCGCCCGGGTCGGGACCTTCTTCCTGGTCTTCTCGCTGGCCGCCATCCTGACCCGCTTCCGGCTGGGCGACCTGTCGGACCGGAGGGGGAGGAAAGCGGTCATCCTGCCGGCGGCGCTCATCATCGCGGCGAACCTGTTCGTCATCGCCCAGGTCCGCGGCCTCCCGCTGCTCGTCGTCACGGGATTCGTCGGCGGGATCGGCCAGGGCCTGATCTTCCCGGCCCTCAGCACCTACATCATCGATTTCCTGGGACGCGAGAACAAGGGCCTGGCCATCAGCCTCTACAATTCGCTCTTCGACGTCGGCATGGGCCTCGGATCGCCCCTGTTCGGCTGGGTCTCGGACGTGGCCGGCTACCGGTGGATGTACCGGATCGCCGCGGTCTTCCTGCTGGCCGCCACGGCGGTGTTCATGGTCAAGGCGCCGGCGACCGAGCGTGGACGGGTCTTGCCGGAGGGGGGCGGGACCTGAAGGCCGGCGCGGGATATAATGATCGGGTCCTGATCCCTTGGATGCGAAAGGAGTCGCGGAATGTGCCAGAACGACAAGAACGTCTATGACCTCGCGGTCGAGCGGCGGACCATACGCAGATTCCGGCCTGAGCCCGTGCCGGGGGAGCTGCTGACGCGGCTCGTCGAGGCGGCCCGGCTGGCGCCGTCGGCGGCCAACGTCCAGCCCCTCGCGTACATCGTCGTCGACGATCCGGCGAAGAGAGCCGAGGTCTTTCCCTGCCTGAAGTGGGCGGCTTACATCGCCCCCGCGGGCGATCCCAAGGGGGGGGAGGAGCCGGCGGCCTACGTCGTCACGCTGGTCGACACGAAGCTTCGGGAGAAGATGTTCGAGTACGACGTCGGCGCGGCCATGGAGAACATGATCCTCGCCGCGCTGGCCGAGGGCGTGGGCGGCTGCTGGATGCTGTCGATCGACCGGGACAAGCTGCGGGGCATCCTGGGCGTCCCGGACCAATACCGGATCGACAGCGTCCTGGCGCTGGGCTATCCGGCCGAGGAACCCGCGGCCGAGGTCATGGCCGACTCCTGCCGCTATTGGAAGGACGAGGCGGGGCGGCTCCATGTCCCCAAACGCCCTCTCTCCTCCGTGCTGCATCGGAATGGTTTTTAGCCGGGGTCTGATGCCGATCGCTTGACTTTGGCGGAGGGCGGCATTATAAACAAACCACGGCGCCGGAGCGCCGGGAACATCTCATCCCAAGCGAGGTCATCATGAAAAAGAACCGTATCATTCCCGTCGTCTTCCTCACGGTCCTCGTCTGTCTCGTCTTCGCGACGGTCCAGGCCCGCGCCGACGTCTACATGAAGAACAAGACGCACACCGACGCGTTCACGATGATGGGCCAGTCCCAACCCGCCAAGGACGAGATCATGGTCTTTTGGCTGGGCGCGAACAAGGCCCGGACGGACACGGAAGGCGCCAACACGTCGATGATCTTCCAGGCCGACAAGAAGATGCTCTACATGATCGACCACGCCAAGAAGCAGTATTCGGAGATGCCCCTCGACTTCGGCAAGATGTTCGACGCGGCCGCCGACGAAGCGGGCGGGGATGAAGAGGACAAGGCCCAGGCCAAGGCCATGGCCGGCATGATGAAGGGCCTGATGGGCAACATGTCGGCCACGGTGACCGATACCGGCGAGACCAAAAAGATCGGCAACTGGAATTGCCGCAAGTATCTCCTGGTGATCGACATGGGCGGCATGGGCAAGACCGAGGGCGAGGCCTGGGCGACCGAGGACCTCAAGATCGACTACGCCATGGCCTTCACCATGGCCAACGGCATGATGGCCTCCATGCCCGGCTTCGAGAAGATCCTGGCCGAGATGAAGAAGATCAAGGGCGTCGTCGTCTATCAAACGACGACGGCCAAGGTCATGGGCCAGGAGATGAAGTCGACGACCGAGCTCCTCGAATGCGGGGACAAGGCCGCGCCCGCCGGGCACTACGACCTGCCGGCCGGCTACAAGAAGGTCAAAGGCTTCGGCCGCTAATAGAGCGGGGCCTTACACGCCGTCGCCGGAATACTTCGTCAGAAGCGCCTTGCGCAGCGACCGGTAGAGGGCCACGAGCTTCTCCATCCGCGAGACGGTGAGACCGGTCAAGTATCTCGAGGCGGCGGCGGGATCGCTCTTGAAGAGCGCCACGGCCTCGGCCTCGACCGCGGCCTGATCGGCGAGGAACGAGCGCTCGAGTGGGGCCCTGGCCGCTTCGATATCCTTGAGGGCCGGTTGCCAGCGCAGTAGGGCCAGCTTCTCGACGAAGTCGTAGGTCCAGCGGGCCGAATCCTCGCTGAATTCCCGGAAATCGTAGGTTTGATAGAGCGGCGAGACGGCCGTGACGCCGGCATAGATCGGGATGTAGGGCCCGACCTTGGGATTGTCGACGTAGACCTAGTAAACGCCGCCGACCGCGTCGGGGAGCCAGGAACGGAGCTGGGCGACCATGCCGTATCCCTGCCCGGCGATCGTCCGGTGATGGCGTATGCGCAGGATCTTCTCCAGGTCGGCGGAGACGTAGGGCGAGGCCATCGGGCTCTTCTCGAAGCGGCCGCCGCCGGCCGGGACCATCCAGGCCGGGTCCCAGGTCATGTCGTAGATCGTGTCCTCGAACGCGGAGCGCTGGAAGGCGATGATATCCTGGACCGAGACCTTGCGCTCGGGCTTGAACGACCAAGGGTAGAACGCGGCGCCTTCGAAGGGCTGGGCGTAGATCGTCCGCGGCGAGGCGGGATCGACAAGCGCGCGCTTCGGCCAGGCCTTGAGGGACGGGGCGAGGGCGCTCGAGACGAGCCACATCCGGCTGAGGTTCCCCTCCATGATCGGCGGCGCGTAGGCCTCCTGCCAGACGAAGGGCCGGCCGCTCTTCGGATCGTACCAGCCGCGGTCGACGGCTTCCTTGACGACGTTCGGCGAGGCCAGCGTATCGGGGCTTTTAAGGTCGAGCTCGCGGATGCGGAAGTAGTTGGCGATGACGACGACGTGGTCGTCGGGGACACGGCGGGCCGCCCAGATGGCGCCGGGCTTGCCGCTCCCGGGCGCCCACTCCGGACCGACGCTGCAGATCTCCATCGTCCAGAGCTCGCGGGGATCGGCGATGCAGAGGGCTTCGGAGCCGCCGCACGAGGGCAGGAAGCCGTAGGTCTCGACGAGCGAGCCGATGAGCTTGACGGCCTCACGGGCGGTGGCGCACCTCTGCAGGGCGAAGACCTGGGCCTGCTCGATGGTCA
>JBFYNT010000267.1:0-4477 GCA_041304225.1 Candidatus Aminicenantota bacterium | reverse complement strand
GCTCGTCGGTCGCGCCGAGGGGCGGCAGGACCCGCGGCCCGCCCGGCTGGTCCGAAAGCACCGCGGACCAGAGCCTGGTCTCGTGCTCGGCTCCGTCGCGCGGACCCTCAGGCAGGACGAGCTTGAGATCATAGTGCCGGCCGGCCGGCATGTTGACGCTGACCCGGTAGGTGGTCCGGCGGGGCGCGCTGTAGATGCGCGAGACCCACAGGCCGTCGGGAGCGATCTCGCCCGGCTCGAAGTCCTCGGCGCCGCAGGCCAGGCGGACGGAGTCGCGAAGGAACGAGGGCCTGGCCAGCACGGCCCGGACCCGGCGGGCTTCGGCGGGCGTCAGGGTGTCGTCGCAGAAGGGCCGGGGGAACGAGGGCCGGCGGGCCGTTGTCCCGGCCTGCCCAGGGCCACGGCCCGGGGTCGGCTTTTCGAAGCGAGCGACCATCCGGTCGAGGTGGCGCTCGGCGGCTCGGGCCAGCTCGGGATCGGCCCGGTGGAGCACCCAGCTCGCGAGCTCGGCCCGTACGGGGCTGAAGAACAAAGGCTCACGGCCGGCCAGGTCGACGAGGAGGCGGAAGATGCGGTCGAACTGCCGCCGGTAGGGCTCGGCGACCGGCCAGGACAGGGTCTCGCGGTAGGCCCGCAGGCGGATCCGAAAGGCGTCGAGGCGGCCCCGCCCGAAGCGGGTCGAGGCGATCTCGTCGATGCTCTCCCGGTCGAGGAAGGGCAGACCCGAGCGAACGAAGGCCGGCATGACCTGTCCGTAGTCGATGTCCGGGTCGTGGATGAGAAGGATGCGGTAGGCCCAGCAGCGGAGCCGCTCGCTCGGGTGGCGGGCCAAGGCCCGCAGGCGGGCCCGGACGAGCTCCTCGGTCCGCAGGGGCGACTCGTAGAAGACGCGCTCGACTTCGGCCAGGACCGGATCCGGGACCGGATCGGGCGAGAACATCAGTTCCGCCAGAAGGACGTGGAGGCGGGCCACCCGGGCGTCGCCGAGCTTGGGCGGCGGGACGGCCTCCGCGGCCACGTAGGTCCGGGCCCGCCGCCGCGGCAGGGACAGCCTCCCGGTCGCCGGCTCGAGGGGCAGGTCCCAGCCCTCCTTGCACGGCGAGAAGACGGCCAGCGACGGATTGCCGGCCCAGAGGACGGGCTGGCGGGCGAAAACGCCCAGGTCGAGGACGTTGCCCTCGATCTCGTACTCGAGGTCGCCCACGAGCCAGGTCCGCTCGTCCGCGCCGCGCCGCAGCGGCAGGCGCAGGCCGCGGTTGACGTCGCGGAGCCCCTCGCGGTCGCGGACGATCTCGTCCTCGAGGATGCCCAGGTCGCGGAAGAACCAGAGGGGGATGCGAACAAGCAGTCCGGGCCCCGGCAGGTCCACGGCTCGCCGCCGGTAGAGATCGTCGATGGCCGGGGAGAAAGCGGCTTCGATGCGCTTGCGGTTGTAGGACCCCTTGGCCGTGACCTCGCCGCCGTCGAGGCTGAAGTCGCGGTCCAGGACCTCGAAGTTGACGACCCTCTCGTAGGGGGCCAGGCCGTCGTTGGCGGCCGTGACGATGCGCCGGAAATACTCGCGGGGGTTCTCGCGGGCGTTTTCGCGGGCCAGGCCCCGGGCCAGCACCTGATCGGTCCCGTCCGGCACGATGAACAGGACGTTGTAGGGCCGGCCGTCGCCGACGAGGAAGGTCCTCTTGATCCCCGGCACGCCGACGAACTTGTCCTCGACCTTGCGCGGGGCGACGGTCTGGCCGCGGTTGTTCTTGTAGATGTCCTTGATCCGGTCGACGATCTGATAGTAGCCGTTGGCCTGCCGTTCGAAGACGTCGCCGGTCGCGAGCCAGTGGTCGCGCTCGGGATCGCCGGAAGGGAAGGGGATGGTGTCGCCGGGGCCCTTGTCGTCGAGGTAGCGGGCGACGTAATGGCCCGAGACCTGGAGCTCACCGCCGGCGCCGAGCCGGGCCGAGAGGCCGGGCAGGGGCAGGCCGTGGGAGTTGTCGACGTAGCCGCCCGGAGGGGTCATGGTGATGCCCCCCGTGCCTTCCGTCATGCCGAAGCCGCTCATGAGCTCGACGCCGTGCGCCTGGAAGAAGCGGAAGACGCGCGGGTCGAGATAGCCCGCCGCCGACAGCCCCCACGCCAGGCGTGGCCCGAGGACTTCCCGGACGACGGCGGCCGGGTCGGTCCCGGCCGGCGCGGCGTCGATCCGCTCCAGGCACCGCTCGTGGAGCTGGGCCCAGCGGACCGGGACGCTGATGAACCCGGTCGGGCGGACCTTGGGCAAGAGCCCGAACAACGTCTCGGCCGACGGATTGCCGGCGAATACATAAGTGCCGCGCCAGTAGATCGAACCCAAGAGCTCGAGGTAGCGGCCGAAGGTGTGGTAGAGCGGCAGGAAGCTCAGGAAGACTTCTTCCGGCCCGACCATGGGCAGGGCGGCGGCCCGGGCGAAGCGCTTGCTGACCAGGTTGTAGATCGAGAACGACACGCCCTTCGGCCGGCCGGTCGAGCCCGAGGTGAACATGACCGTGGCCACCTCGTCCAGCCGGAGGCGCCTCCGGCGGGCCAGCCGGGCCTCGATCTCCCGCGTCCCGAGCTGTTTGCAGAACTCGGTCAGAAAGACGGTCCCCTCGTCGCCGTCCCGCAGGACGGGATCGGTGACCAGGATGCGGAAGGGCCGGGCCGTCCGGAGCCGGGCCTCCTTGAGCCGCTCGATCCTCTCCCGGTCGTTAGCCAGGACCATGTTGATGGCCAGGGCGTCGCAGATGCCGACGAGGTTCTCCAGGTTGAAGTGCGGATTTATGGGAGTGTCGAGGATATCGTAGAACAGGCAAGCCAGGTCGGCGGCCGCGCCCTCGGCGTGGTTCTCGGCGTAGATAGCCAGGCGCGGCTCGACGCCGTCGGCGTCGGCCAGGGCGTAAAGCGCTCCGGCCGTTTCGCGGATGTGGCGGGCCGCCGCGTCGTAGGTCCAGACCCGGGGCGGGGAGACCGACATGTCCTGGAGAAAGATCCGGCCCGGCGTTTCCCGGACCCGGTCTTCGAACATGTCGCCGAGCCCGTATCCCGTCGCCTGGATCAGTCCGAAGGCCGCCTCGGCCCAGCGGGCCTGGAGATCGGGCCGGCCAAGCTCGCGGAGGAAGCGGGGATCGGACGCCACGCGGAGGAACTCGCGGCCGGTTCCCAGCGAAGAGCTCCGGCCGCCGGAAAGACCCGGCTCGACCAGTTCGAGGAGGGCCAGGGCGGGGGAGCCGGCGGAGGTCCGGCGCTTTCTCTTCGGTCCCGGCCAGGCTTCGAGCAGCCTCTCGAGGTCCAAGGTATACCGCGAAGCCTTCTTTTTCATGGCCTTCTCAGATCATTATATATAGACTGGACCAATATTGCAAGTGGTATTGTAATGGTCTATACCTATTTATAATTAGTTCTTGACAAAGACAATAATATGGTATACAAAAGGTATAGTCCAATTATTCGTGGTACATACCATAAGGAGTAAGCATGGACGATTTCAAACTCGAGAAATTCCCAGGGGCCAAGCCGGCCTATCAACAGATCACGTCCTTCTTCGAGAAGCAGATCCAGTCAGGGCGGATGAAGCCGGGCCAGAAGCTGCCCGCTGAGCGCGACCTGGCCGAGGTCCTCCACACCGCCAGGGGCACGGTCAAGAAAGCCTACGAGGAGCTCGTACGTCGCCGGCTCATCGAGGCCGCTCCGGGCCGCGGCAGCTTCGTCGCCCCGGAGCGTTCTTCTCCCGCCGAGAGCCGCAAGGACAAGGCCATCCGCCTGATCGACGAGCTCATCGACGAGCTGGTCCGCCTGAAGTTCAGCGCCCACGACATCCGCATCTTCTTCGACCTCCGCCTGCTCGGGCGCGAGGACGAGCTCCAGAACCTCAACGTGGCCGCCGTCGACTGCAATCCCGAGACCCTGTCCATCATCGAGCGCCAGTTCCAGATCATCCCCCGCGTCAACATGGCCAAGTTCCTGGTCGACGACCTGCTCGAGGATCCGTCCGGGACCGGGCGCCTGCAGAGCTTCGACCTTATCCTGACGACTACGACCCATTTCGGGGAGGTCCTGGAGCGCTTCCCCGAGCTCAAGGCCAAGTTCATCCAGGTGGCCATGGCCCCGACCCGCAACTCCATCATCGCCCTGGCCCGCCTGACGCCCTCGCAGAAGATCGGCGTCGTCTGCGAGTCGCGGCGCTTCCTGGAGATCGTCCTCGACCACCTCAAGGCCTTCGACATCCCGGGCTCGGCCGTGGCCCCGCTCTTCTGGTCCGAGCTCGACCGGCTCGACAAATTCATCGCCGGCCTCGACGCGGTCATTGTCCCGGCCGGCTACTCCCTGCAGCGGAACCGCGAGCACCTGGCCGCCCTCCAGGAGTTCACCGAGCGCGGCGGGGTCATCATCCCGTTCGACTACCAGATCGAGCGGGGCTCCCTTCTCAACTTGGAGGAGCGATTGAGGACGCTCCTCGACTAAGGGCCCCGGG
>JBFYNT010000266.1:0-2793 GCA_041304225.1 Candidatus Aminicenantota bacterium | reverse complement strand
ACCTTGAGCGGGCGCAGGACGGCCATGGCCCGGGGGGCGACGCGGTTGAGGTGCTCGCGGAGGCACATCTCGAGGAGAGGGAGGTCGACGATGCTGTTGTCTTTCGCGACGCCGATCGTCTCGCAGAACGTGGCGATGGCCTCGGGCGTGAAGCCGCGGCGGCGGAAGCCGCAGATGGTCGGCATGCGCGGGTCGTCCCAGCCGTCGACGAGCTTGGCCCCGACGAGCTCGAGCAGGCGCCGCTTGGAGAGGACGGTGTGGCTGAGGTTGAGGCGGGCGAACTCGATCTGCTGGGGATGGTGGACGCCGAGCTGGTCGAGGAACCAGTCGTAGAGGGGGCGATGGACCTCGAACTCCAGGGTGCAGATGGAGTGGGTGACGCCCTCGAGGGAGTCGCTCTGGCCGTGGGCCCAGTCGTAGGTCGGGTAGATGCACCAGTCGTCGCCGGTGCGGTAGTGGTGCTCGCGGCGGATGCGGTACATGAGGGGATCGCGCAGGAGCATGTTGGGCGAGGCCATGTCGATCTTGGCGCGGAGGGTGCGCGAGCCGTCGGGGAACTCGCCGGCCTTCATGCGGGCGAAGAGGTCGAGATTCTCGGCGACGGTGCGGTCGCGGTAGGGAGACGGGATGCCGGGGCGGGTCACCGTGCCGCGGTATTCGCGGAGCTGGTCGACGGTCTGGTCGCAGACGTAGGCGACGCCCTTGCGGATGAGGATGACGGCGTAGTCGTAGAGCTTCTGGTAATAGTCGGAGGCGTAGAATTCCCGGTCCTTCCAGTCGAAGCCCAGCCAGCGGACGTCCTCCTTGATGGCCTCGGCGTACTCCATGCTCTCGGTCTCGGGGTTAGTGTCGTCCATGCGTAAGTTGCAGAAACCCTTGTAGTCGCGGGCCAGGCCGAAGTTGAGATGGATGGACTTGGCGTGGCCGATGTGGAGGTAGCCGTTGGGCTCCGGCGGGAAGCGGGTCTGGACGCGCGTGAAGCGGCCGGCGGCGAGGTGGGCGTCGACGATGTCGCGGACGAAGTTGGACTTGGGCTTGGGGGCGGGGGTGGCGGTAGGAGCAGGAACGGGGGCGTCAGGCATTCGCGGCTCTCCTCATGCGGGCGACGACGCGCTCGCGGCCGAGGACTTCCATCATCTCGAACAGGCCCGCCCCCTTGGTCTTGCCGCTGACGGCCATGCGGGCGGGGTGGACGATCGGGCCGATCTTGATCGCGCGCTCCTCGGCGAAGCGGCGGAAGAGGTCCTCGATCGCGGCGTGGGTGAAGTCGCCCAGACCGGCCAGACAGTCGGCCAGGGCGGCGAGATAGGCGCGGCTCTCGGGGGACGCGAGGTGCTTGGCGCCGTCCTCGTCGTAGGCGAAGTCCTCGCGGAAGAAGCAGTCGATCATGGGCGGGAACTCGGCGAGGGTCTTGGCTCGGACCTTGTAGAGGTCGAGGACCTTGGAGATGTAGGCGTCCGGGACGCCGGAGAGAGAGAGGCCGGCGGCCTGGAGGTGGTCCTTGACGAGCGGGATGAGGCGCGTGTTGGAGGCGGCCATGATGTATTCGGCGTTGAGCCAGCGGAGCTTCTGGAGGTCGAACTTGGCCTGGACGTCGTTCATCTCCGAGATCTCGAAGAGGCTGATGGCCACGTCGGGCGGCATGACCTCGCGGCCGTCCTTGGGCATCCAGCCGAGGAGGATGAGGTAGTTGGCGAGCGCTTCGGGCAGGAAGCCCTCGCGCTTGTACTCCTCGACCGAGACGCCGCCGTGGCGCTTGGAGAGTTTGGCCCCGTCGGTGCCCAGGATGAGCGGCATGTGGCCGAAGCGGGGCGGGGTCAGGCCGAAGGCCTCGTAGAAGACGATCTGCTTGGGGGTGTTCGAGATGTGGTCGTCGCCGCGGAGGATGTGGGTGATGCCCAGGAAGGCGTCGTCGACGACGCAGGAGAAGTTGTAGGCCGGCGAGCCGTCGGACTTGATCAGGACCTGGTCCTTGATGGTATCGGACTCGACGGCGATGCGGCCGTGGATCAGGTCGTCGAAGGCGATGGTCCGGCCGGGGGCGACTTTAAAGAGCACGGCGTCGCCGTCCTTGTAGGCCTTGCCGGCGGCCAGGAGCTCCTCGGCCTTGTCCCGGTAGACGTTGAAGCGGTGGCTCTGGAAGACGGGCTCCTCGTCCCAGTCGAGGCCGAGCCACTCGAGGTCCTCGAGGATCTCGTCGAGGAAGCGGTTCTCGGAGCGCTTCTGGTCGGTGTCCTCGATGCGGATGAGGAAGCGGCCCCCGGTGTGGCGGGCATAGAGCCAGTTGAAGATGGCCGTCCGGGCGCTCCCGATGTGGAGAAAACCCGTGGGGCTGGGGGCGAAGCGGACTCTAACCATGCGTAATTTATATCATATGAGGGGCATAGCGGCAAGACGGTCAGTAGAGGCCCTTCTCCTTGAGGACCTGGATAACGCCGGGCTTTTTCATCAGGGCCTCGATCTCGGCGACCGTCCGGGGGATGCCGGGAGTCAGGTTTTCGCAGCCCTTCTCGGTGATGACCACCGTGTCCTCGACCCGCACGCCCAGCTTCTCGTCCGCGTAGACGGCGTAGATGTCGCAGGCGAAGACCATGCCCGGCTTGAGCGGGCCGCGGGGGGCGCCGCCGACGTCGTGGACGGCCATGCCCACGTAGTGGCTGCCCCCATCGCGCATGCTGCGGGGCTTGAAGAGCGGGCCGTCGACGTCGAAGCCGCGCGCCCTGACGGCCGCCAGGGCCTCGGCGGCGACTTCGGCGTAGGTCACGCCGGGCCGGTAGCGCGCGACGCTCTCCC
>JBFYNT010000265.1:0-19572 GCA_041304225.1 Candidatus Aminicenantota bacterium | reverse complement strand
AGAGCTCCCGGACCTCCTCGAGCGTCGTGTCCTGGGCCAGGACCTCCTTGCGGGCGTTGATGACCAGGTCCTTCTCGGCCGCGAGCCGGAAGAACGCTTCCCGCACGGGAGTCGACGAGGTGTTGAAGAGGGCCGCGATCTCCTTTTCCTGGAGCCTCTGGCCGGGCTTGATCTCACCCTCGATCAAGGCCTTTTTGAGGGATTGGTATATGGTTTCGCTGAGTGTCGCCGGGACCTGAAAGGAGGTCGGTTTCCAATCCGTTTTCATATCTACCGCAGGATATAAGATATATTATGTGCTGTCAAGAAAATATTCCGGCGAGAACTTATTGTGTTAATTAGCTGATAGGATTGAATTTAGAGGTTGCATGAGCGTATGGTCGGAACCTTCGTTCCATCCAGGCTCACATACTCTTTCCACAGGTCGACGGTCAGACACGAATGGACGGGAATGACGAACAGGATGTCGCCCGGCCGGACCCGGCCGATCTCGGCGTCGGTCGTCCTGATCACTCCGTGCTCTTGGGAGAGGCTTCGGACGGCCGTTCCCGACAGGACGGGTCCCCAGCCCCGTCCGCGCGGCCGGCAGACCCGGCCATAGATGCGCCCGTCCTTCTCGGAGACGAAGTCCTCCTTCGACAGGTGGATCGCCCCGCCGTAGACGACGACTTCACGGCGCCGGGAGTGGACGGCCACCACGGGACAGGCCACGGCCGCCGCCACGTCACGCTCTCGGCAGCTCCCGAGCTCGATCTGGGTGACGTCGTGGAGGACGAAGTTGCCGGGCCGGATCTCGTCGACTCCGGCGAAGTCGTCCAGCCGGCTGCAGGACGGCGTGTCCCCGACCGAGATCTCGAGCCCCGGGAATCCCGCGGCCTCCAGGCCCCGGCGGGCCAATCGCATCTTGCGGAGGGAATCGGCGTGGCTCGCTTCGAGGGCCGCGAGCGTCCGGGCCGCGTAGGTGCGGCCGTTGTGGGTCAGCAGGCCGCGGAGCCGGAGCTTCGGCCGCCGGGAGATCTCGCCGCAGATCCGGGCCAGCGCGGCCCGGTCGTTCCAGTCGAGGCCGGCCCGGTTCGCGCCGATGTCGACCTTGATCCAGACGTCGACGGGTCTCCCGACGCCCGCCGCCAGCGCGGCCAGCCCGTCCGTCGATTCGACGAGCAGGCCCAGGCGGACGCGCGCGGCGAGCCGCCGGATGCCGGCGAGCTCGAGGATGTTGAGCGGGAAGGCGACCAGGATGTCCCGCCAGCCGTCGGCGGCGAAATAGGCGGCCATGTCGACGGAGGAGACGGTGATGGCCTCGACGCCGCGCTCACGGAAGAGGCGGCCGACGGACCGGGACTGGTGCGTCTTGAAGTGCGGGCGGAACCGGAGGCCGAGGCGGTCCGCCTTCGCGGTCATCCGCTCGATGTTCCGTCGGACCCGGCCCTCGTCGAGGACGAGCGCCGGCTTCGTGAAGTTCAGCATGGGTCGGCTTTGTCCTAATTCCAGTCCGTGATCCCGTTCACCGCCCGCCACAGCGCGCTGTCGAGTTCGTTAAAAAAGCCGTCGGAGTCGGCCGGCCGGGAGTTGAACAGGGCGACCCAGCTCAGGGCGTTGGCCGTCCGGACCAGGATCGTCGCGGTGCCCGGGAGCGAACCCGTGTGCCACCAGTTGGCGTCCCCGCCGGTCGGCCGCACCTGCCAGCCGAGCGCGTAATAGGTCGCGGAGCCGGAGTACTCCGCGAGGGGCGGCCGTTCGACCATGAGCGCGATCGAGGCCGGCTCGAGGACATCGGGCGTCGCGGTCCGGCCGTCGACCGCGAGGACGAACCGGAGCAGGTCCCGGGCCGAGGCCAGCCACCCGCCGTGGGCGTCCATGGGCTCGATGGCGAAACCGCCGTACGGCCAGGGGACCTCGTCCGGCCCCGTAGGGAAGACGCTCTCGGCCAGCGGAGCGCCGGAGTAGTCGTAGTACACGACCTCGCCGGCGGCCCGGTCCGCTTCGAGCGACCGGCCCAGCCGCATCCCGGCGGCCCCCGCCGGGGTCAGGACCGCGGCCTTGACGTATTCGTCGTAGGCCTGGCCCGTCGCCTTCTCGACGATCCGTCCGAGCAGGCAATAGCCGAAGTTCGAATAGGCGTACTTCGTCGCCGGATCCCAGTCGAGGGGCTGTCCGGCCATGTAGCGGACGATGGCCGCCGCGTCGGCGGGCGGATCGACCCCGAAGGCGGCGGCGATCTCCCGCGACCGGAACATGGGATCGAAGCTCACGGCCCGGTCCCAGCCCCCCGAATGCCGGAGCAGGTCGAGGACGGTGACGGCGGCGAGCCGGGGATCGGGCGTCGACCCCTCCGGCGGCACGACGTCGTCGAGGATGTCGAAGACGCGGGCCCCGAGGTCGACGAGCCCGGCCTCGCGGAGCTTGAGGACGGCCGCGGCGGTGACCGGCTTGGACAGGCTGGCGATACGGAAGAGCGAGTCGTCGGTCACCGGCGAAGAAGCGGCTTTGTCGGCCGTCCCGTAGGCCGCGGCCATGACGGGCACACCGTTGCGGGCCAGGGCGACCGCGCCGCCGGGGATATTCCATTTCGTCATCAGGGCGGTCACGACGCGCTCGAAGCTCTCCTGCGGCGTGACGCCGTCGGGCTCGGGGCCTCCCGACGACTGGCAGCTCGGGCCCGAAGCGAGGACGGCGGCGAGGCCGAGGGCGAAGAGAAGCGCGGAGCGACGGCAAAGATCGCTTTTCATGGCAGACTCCGCGCGTAGTTATGCCCCACCGCGACCCGCGATTTCAACTTGTTTTTGAAAATATTCTCGCGCGCCTCAGGATCTTTCCTGGAAGACGAACGTGTAATCGACGATGCATTCGTAGTTGTTCGAGGTCATCTGGACCGCCTGGGGATTCTGCATGCCGATGCAAAGCCGGTAGGTCTTGCCGGCTTCGAACATCCGGCCCGGCTTGGCTTTCATCGTCACCGTGTAGACCCGGCCGCCGGCCCGGAGCGTGGAGTGCCAGCCCTCGGCGACGGGATCGTTGCCCTCGAGGACGAGATGGTACATCTGTTTCTGGACGAACTCGACCCGGACCTGGAATTCGATCTCGGCCGGCGAAGCCCGCAGGATGGTGATGTAGCCTTCGGGAACGTTCGGACCGTGGTAGTAGTTCATTTGCGGGCTCGACTTGTAGGTCGCGCAACCGGCGAGAAGGACGAGGACGACGGCGATAACCGCGAATTTTGCTGACCTCATGATGCGCCTCCTGATTCGATGATCTTCGGGATAGCGACGGCCGGCCCGGTCCGGATGGACTCGAAGCAGGCGTCGATCGCACGCATGTTGCCGAGGGCGTCGCCCGCGGGATAGCGGAGCGGCTCGCGTCCGAGCACGGCGTCCCCGAAGTGTTCGGCCATCAGCCGGAACATGTCGGCCTGCGGCACGGGGACCTTTTCCGTATCGCCGCCGCGTACGACCTCGATCGCGACGTCGAAATGCTTGGCCGAAAAGGCCCGGTCGAGCCGGAGCGTCCCTTCGGCTCCGACGACCAGGAGCAGGCTCTGGAATTGGGCTTCGAAGCTCGATTCGCACGAAGCGAACCGGCCGCCGGGGAACTCGAGCAGGGCGGTCGTCGTCAGGTCGACGCCGGTCGCGGGATCGATCCGGGCCCGGGCGAAGGCCGAGACCGGCTCGGCGCCGAAGACCAGGCGGGCCGCGCTCAGGGTGTAGCAGCCGACGTCGTAAAGGGCCCCGCCGCCCTGGGCCGGGGACCAGCGGTAGTTCGCCGCGTCGCGCCCGAAGCGGAAGCTGAAGGAGGAGTGGACGGAGCGGGCCTCGCCGATCCGGCCGCTCCGGATGAGAGAGAGCGTCCGGTCGATCTGCGGATGGAACTTGTACATGAAGCCTTCCATCAGCAGGACGCCGCCGGCGTCGGCCGCCCGGATCATGGCCGCGACCTCCGCGGCGTCGAGGGCCATGGGCTTCTCGCAGAGGACGTGCTTGCCGGCCCGCAGAGCCCGGATGGACCACTCGGCGTGGAGGTCGTTGGGGAGCGGATTGTAGATCGCGTCGACGTCCGGGTCCTCGACGAGGTCCGCGTAGGACGGGAGGGCGCGGGCGAATCCGAACCGGTCCGCCCACGACCGGGCCCGCGACGGGTCCCGGGCCGCGATCGCGGCCAGCGCGCCGTTCTGCGAGCCGAGGACCGCCGGGACGAACGCCTTCTCGGCGATCCCGGCACAGCCCAGGATGCCCCAGCGGACCTTCCGGTCCATGTGTCCTCCCCCCGCGGTCAGACCTTCTTCAGCCGCTTGACGAAGGCCGGGTCGACGTCGCAGCCGAGGCCGGGCTTCTCGGGCAGCGTCAGCGTGCCCGCCTTGACCGTCATGCCGTCGACGATGGGATCGCTGACGTGCTCGGAGTTCCCGTCGAGGTCGGCGTAGATGATGTTGGCCTGGGAGGCGACGACGTGGGCCGCCGCCGTCAAGGCCAGCCGCGTCTCGAGCATGCAGCCGACCATGCAGCGCATGTTGGCCGCGTCGGCGATATGGGCGAGGCGCAGGGAGTTGAGGATGCCGCCGGCCTTCATGAGCTTGATGTTGAAGGTGTCGCAGGCCTCGGCCCGGATGAGCTCGATGGCGTCGGCCGGGCCGAACAGGGCCTCGTCGGCCATGATGGAGACGGGGCTTTGGACCCGGACGGCGCGCAACCCGGCGGTGTCTCCCGCCTTGACGGGCTGCTCGCAGAACTGGACGCTCAGCGGGGCCATCTTCTTGAGGGCGTAGATGGCCTGGGGCACCGTCCAGCCCTGGTTGGCGTCGATGCGGATGGCCACCTTGGGGCCGACGGCCTTGCGGATGGCCTCGATCCGGGCGAAGTCGTCGTCGGGATCGAGCCCGACCTTGACCTTGAGGGTCTTATAGCCCCGGTCGGCGTAGCCCTTGGCCTCGGCGGTCATCTTCTCGACCGTGTCGATGCTCGTCGTGATGTCGGTCTCGAAGGTCGCCTTCGTCCCTCCGAACAGGCGGAAAAGCGGCAGGCCCGCGACCTTGCCCAGGATGTCGTAGAGGGCCATGTCGAAGGCGGCTACGGCGCTGGGGTTGGAGTGGACGATGGGTCCGATCAGCCGGAGGATGTCGTCGATGGCCAGGGGGTCCTTGCCAACGATCATATCGCGAATGCTCGCGGCGGCGGCGGCGTTGGTGGCCTGGGTCTCGCCGGTGATCGGCGGGAAGGGACAGGCCTCGCCGAGGCCGACGATCCCCTGGTCGGTCTTGACGCGGACGAGCAGGTCGTTGGCCGCGCTCATCTCGCCGATGGCGATGCGGAACGGCGAGGTCAGCGGGATGTCGAAGAGATAGATCTCGACGTCCGTGATCTTGAGCTTTTTGGCCGCGGCCCGGGCGTCCTCGAGCGCTTTGGACGGGAGGCCGTAGGCTTGCGTGCCGGCGGCCAGCGCGCCGAATCCGAGCATCTTCAGGAAACCTTTGCGGGTGAGACTCATGATCCCTCCTCGAACGCGATGTGGCGATACAAAAAATATTCTATAGCAGGAGGGCAAGCGTTTGACAAGCCCCGCGCGTCGCGTCCAGGGAGAATTATTTTTTCAGTCCGCGCCGTTCCGGCCGCGGTCGCCGCGGGCGAGCGAGGCGAAGACGCCGGCGACGCAGAGGGCGGCGAAGAAGAGAAAGACGATCCGGGCGCTGCGGAGGAAGAGCGGATAGACCGCCGGCGCGATCGGGACGCGGCCCATGACCAGCGCGAAGATCATCATGGCCGTGCCGGCGCTCATCATCTGGCCGGTCAGGCGCATGGTGCCGAGGGCCGCCGAGGCGACGCCGAGGTGGCGCTTCCCGACCGAGCCCATCACGGCGTTCGTGTTCGGCGAGGAGAAGAGGCCGAAGCCGAGGCCGATCAGGACGAGGCTCCCGACGATGAAGGCGAAGCCGGTGTCCGCGCCAAGAAGGGAGAAGAGGACGAGGCCGGCGGCGGAGAGGGCCATGCCGGCCGAGGCGATGACCCGCGGCTCCGCGCGGTCCGAGAGCCGGCCGGCGAAGGGCGAGGCGACGGCCATGACGACGGGCTGGGCGATGAGTACGAGTCCGGCCTTCTGGGGCGGCAGCCCTTTGATGTACTGGAGGTAAAGGCTCATCAGGAAGGCCACGGCCGAGGTGGCGCTGTAATTGAAGAAGGCGGCCAGGTTCGAGAAGGCGAAGATGCGGTTGCGGCGGAACAGGCGCAGGTCGAGAAGCGGGGCGGAACTCGCGAGCTCGTACCGGACGAAGCCGGCCAGGGCGGCGACGCCGGCGGCCGTGAGGGCCAGGCCCGGGGCCGAGGGCAGGCGGGAGAACCCGAACATCAGGGCGACCAGGCCGGCGCCGAGGAGGGTCGCGCCGAGGAGGTCGAAGCGCTCGCCGCGGGCGTCGGCCCACTCGCCTTCGAGCCGGACGAGGGTGAGGACGAGGGCGAACGCGGCCACGGGCGCCGTGACCCAGAACACGCTCCGCCAGCCCCAGGCGTGGACGAGGAAGCCGCCCAGGACGGGGCCGAGGGAGAGGCCCGTGTAGACGGCGGCCGTGTTGAGGCCGAGGGCGTGGCCGCGGCCGCCGGGAGGATAGACGGACGTCAGGATGGCGACGCCCGTGCCGAAGATCATGGCCCCGCCGACGCCCTGGACGCCGCGGCCGAGGATGAGCAGGAAAGCCGACGGGGCCAGCGCGCAGAGGACCGTGCCGGCGATGTTGACCGCGATGCCCAGGGCGAAGATCCGCTTTCGGCCGACGAGGTCGGCCAGCCGGCCGAACGGAACCAGGAACATCGCCGCGGCCAGCGTGTAGGCCGTGAGGACCCAGCCCAGGGTCACGGCGTTCAGCCCGAACTCCCGGCCGATGAGGGGCATGGCCACATTGGTGCCCGAGGCCATGAACGGCGTGAGGAACGACGAGACCATGGAAACGGCCAGGGCCGTCCGGCGGAGGCCGGGGTCGGCGGGGGACGTCGGGGTCTCCATATCGCGGCGTATTATACCGGAAAGAAGGGACCAGGTCTTCGCGCCAAATCGGCCAAGGGACGATACGCGCGAAGACCCGGTCCCTTCTTTTTAGGGGTTCACGACTCCCGGGCGGCGACCAGGGCGGCGCCGACGGCGGTTACGATCTGCGGATGCGCGGGAATGACGACTTCGCGCCCGAGCTTTTCCGCCAGGACCTTGACGAAGCTGGGGTTGAGCGCCACGCCGCCCGCCAGCACGATCTCGCCGTCGGCGTCGAACCGGGCCGCCAGCGGGTAGACGCGGTCGGCGACGGAGCGGTGCAGGGCGAGCGCGATGGCCTTCCGGTCGCGGCCGGCGGCGAGGAGAGAGATGACCTCGGACTCGGCGAATACCGTGCACATGCTGCTGAGCGCGATCGGCTCGCCGGCCTGTCCGGCTTCGCCGGCCGCCCGGCCGAACTCCTCCAGGCTGAACCCGAGGTGTCCGGCCATGACCTCGAGGAACCGGCCTGTGCCGGCCGCGCAGCGGTCGTTCATCTCGAAGTCGGCGAAGGGTCCGGGACCGTCGCCGAGCCGGATGACCTTCGAGTCCTGGCCGCCGACGTCGATGACCAGCCCGGCCGCGGGGCGGACGAAACGGGCGCCCAGGGCACAGGCCGTGATCTCGGTCACGATCCGGCAGTCGAGATGGGCGTTGACGAGGAAGCGGCCGTAGCCGGTCGCCGCCGCCACGGCATAGTCCTTGGCCGCCAGGCGCGCCCGG
This sequence comes from Candidatus Aminicenantota bacterium, assembly GCA_041304225.1. GTDB lineage: Bacteria > Acidobacteriota > Aminicenantia > Aminicenantales > Saccharicenantaceae > RBG-16-66-30. The sequence continues at coordinate 11,844 of JBFYNT010000265.1, read as the reverse complement.
ACCCGGTCGAGCGAACCGGGGCCGGTGTCGAAGACCTCGAAACGGTCGAGGACGCCGGCGACGATCTCGGCGATCTTGGTCGTCCGCGAGCCCAGATCGAGGCCGAGGACGCGGCCCGGACCGGTCACGCGGCGCCCCCGTCCCTGAGGAGCCCCTCGAGGAAGGCGTCGACGCGAAGGCGGAGTTGGCCCGTATCCTCCTCGGCGTAATCGGTCACGATCTTGAGGCTGGGAACGCCCGCCTCTTTCAGGGCGGCGGCCACGGCAACGGCCTCGATGTTGTAGGTGTGGCAGTATTGGAGGACGTACTGGACGACGCCGTCGACCCGGAACTCCGGGGCCAGGCGCACGACCGAGGCCAGCCGCTCGTCGTTCGGCGAAAAGCACGAGCACTCGATACGGAGGTAGCGGTCGGCGAGGGCCGCCAGCTGGGCCTCGAGCCCGTCGCCGGTCTCGGCGACAAGGTTCTCGTAATAGCGCGTACCCGTGCAGGTCTCGTCGCAGACGACGATGGCGCCCGCGCTCTCGACGAGCGCGTGGAGCTTCCAGTTGCCCATGACGGACGGGCAGCCGGAGATCATGATCCGCTTGGCCCGCCGCCCGGCGACGCCGACGCCCCGGCGGACCCGGTCCTCGAGCTCGTCGTTGAGGGCCTCGAGCCGTTCCGTGAACCGGAGCGGCTCGTCGACGAGGGCGCCCTGCATGACGACGAGGGCGTCGAGTCCGCTGATCGGAGGATCGGACTCCTTCCGGAACTCGTTCAAACGGGCCAGGGCCCGTCTCTTCCCGTTCATTGTCCGGACGGCCTCGGCCAGCTTCGCGGGTTCCAGCGTCCGTCCCGTCAGCTCCTCGAGCCGGGCCTTGAACTGCAGGACCTCGTCGTGCCAGAGCTCGCGGTCGCGCGGCCCCTTCTTCTGCGGCACCTCGAGGACGTGGAAACCGCCGTCGCGGGCCAGCAGGTCCCAGGTCTTCTTCTTGGCGTCGCAGGTCGTCTCGCCCACGGCCAGGTCCTCGATCGGGCCGTAAGGGCAGGTGTTGGACAGGGCCAGGCCGAGCGTCGATTTGACCAGCGGGCAGATGTCCCGCGGCAACATCTTCTCGGCGTAGGGGATGGAGGCCGCCGTCCCGCCGCAGAGCGCGACCGGGATGGCGCCCAAGGCCAGGACGATCTCGTCGGGGACGTAGACGCAGAACGTCCCGACGAACTTGTCGCCGGCCTCGCGGCGGGCGGCGATCTCACGGACGCGCTCGCCGTGGGCGTTCCGGATGACGCCGTCGAAGTAGTCCAGGCGGGCGGGCCGGCCCTTCTGGGCCAGGACCGTCTTTTGGAAATTCCGTTCGATCGTATCGAAGAAACGGTGGTGGAGCTCGACGTCGAGGCCGAGGTCCCTCAGGAAGAGATCATCGCTCATGGATCCGTCCTCGGCCGCGCAAGGCGGTCTCTCGTCTTGATCAGGGGAACACGCGCCTGCGGCCGACCGGCCTGGAGGGGAAGTTATTATAGCCCGCCCTCAAGAGGGGGTCAAACCCCCTCCCTCCTATTTCCGGAGGAAGCGGCGGGCGTACTCTCGCGTTTCGGCGAGCCCGAGGAGGCGCGACGCGGCGAAGAAGACGGCCAGTCCCGCGACCCCGCACCCGGCGACGCTCGCCGCGGTCGCCAGGAACGAGGTCCCGATCCCGGCGGCGAGCAGGCTGTTCCCCAGCCAGGCCGCTCCCCCGCCGGCCGCGGAGGCGACGGCGAGCTTGCCGGCGTAGGCGGCCAGCGGCCCGAACCGCATTTCGCCGATCTTGCGCGGCAGCCACGCGTAGAGGAGACCCACGTTGAGAATGGCGGCCAGGGTCGTCGAGAGCGGGAAGGCCAGGAACCCGAGCGATCCCATCAACGCCAGGTTGAGGACGATATTGAGGACGATCGAGGCGAAGCTCGCGACCATCGGCGTCTTCGCGTCCTTGTACGCGTAGAAGACCGCGGCGACGTTCCGCAGGGCCGACATGAAGGGGATGCCCAGCGTGTAGAGGACGAGCGCGCCGGCCGTGGCCACGGTGTCCGCCGCCGTGAAGTGGCCCCGCTCGTAGATCGCCCGCGTGACCGGCGCCGCGAGACAGGCTATGAGGGCCGAGGTCGGCACGGTCAGGAACAGGACCATCTTGAGCGAATCCGCCAGCGTGGACTTGACGGCCTCGACCTCGTTGGCCAGGACGAGATTCGAGAGCGAGGGCAGGGCGACCGTGCCGACGGCGATGCCGAACAGCCCGAGCGGCAGGTGCATGATCCGGAAGGCGTAGTTGAGCCAGCTGACGCTGCCCTGGGCCAGGGGCGTGACCAGGATCGTGTTGACTAGGACGTTGATCCGGGTCCCGGCCAGGCCGATGGCCACGGGCACGAACAGGGCCATGACCCGGAGGAACTCCGGATCGCGGAAGCTCAGGACCGGGCTCCAGCGGAAGCCGCTCCTGCGCAGCGACGGCACCTGGACGAGGAACTGCATCAGCCCGCCGACGAGGACGCCCACGGCCATGCCGAAGATGGGCTCGCGGCCGCGGGCCGTATACCAGCCGTAGGCGAGGAGGGGGACGAGGATCGAGAAGAGGTTGAAGGCGGCCGGGGCCACGGAGGGCACGAAGAATTTCCGCTCCGTGTTGAGGTAGCTCATGGCCCAGGCGGCCAGGCTGACGAAGACGAGGAAGGGGAACAGGGCGGCCGTCAGCTGGGCGGTCAGCCCGATCTTGCCCGGCACCTTGCCGAAGCCGAAGGCGATGGCCTTGGCGAGATAGGGCGCCGCGGCGAACCCGGCCAGCGACACCGCGCCCGTCACCACGAACAGGGCATTGAAGATGTTTGAGGCCAGGCGGTTCTGGGCCTCCTTCCCCTTCGCTTTCTCGGCCGTCAGGACCGGGACGAAGGCCGCCGACAGGGATGTTTCGGCGAACAGGTCGCGCAGGAGGTTGGGGATGCGGAAAGCGACGTTGAAGGCGTCCGTGGCCGCGCCGACGCCGAAGAGATGGGCGAAGACGGACTCGCGGACGAGGCCCGTGATACGGCTTAGGGCCGTGCCGATCGAGAAGGAGCGGACGCCGCGCGAGAGGTCTTCCATGCTCAGGCCATTATTGGATATTTGCGGGCGGCCTGGCAAGGCCTATAATGACGGCATGGCCTTCGACGACAAGACCCGGCCCCCCGGCGACAAGGCCCTGGCCAAGGGCCTGGGCCCGACGAAAGAGCTCTGGGACGGATTCGTCCGGCACGTCGCCGGAGAATACGCGCCCGTCGAAGAGGCCTGGGGATTCTACAAGTCCTGGTCGCTCCGGCTCAAGCGGAAGAAACGGACGATCGTCTATCTCTTGCCGCGCGACGGCCACTTTCTGTGCGCCTTCGTCTTCGGCGGCCGGGCCACCGAGGCGGCCCGGGCGGAGAAGCTGCCGAAGGCCGTCCTGAAGGCCATCGACGAGGCGCCCGTCTACGCCGAGGGCCGCGGCTTCCGCCTCGAGGTCAGGACCGGGAAGGACCTTGCGGCGATGAAGACGCTGGCCGCCGTCAAGATGGCGAACTGACGGCCACGCCCGGCTTCGAAAAGTACTTCCCTCGGAAATACAAGGCCACATTGACCAGGCCGATCATGACCGGCACTTCGACGAGCGGGCCGATGACCGCGGCGAACGCTTCTCCCGAGTTGATCCCGAAGACGGCTACGGCGACGGCGATGGCCAGCTCGAAGTTGTTGCTGGCCGCCGTGAACGAGAGGGTCGCCGCCTTGGGATAATCCGCGCCCGCCTTGCGGCTCATGACGAACGAGACCAGGAACATGACCACAAAGTAGATGAGCAGCGGCACGGCGATCCGCAGGACATCGAGCGGGATCTTGACGATGAACTCGCCCTTGAGCGAGAACATGACGACGATCGTAAAGAGCAGCGCGATCAGGGTGATGGGGCTTATCCGTGGGATGAACTTGGTCTCATACCAGGTCTTGCCTTTGAGCTTGACCAGGCTGAAGCGAGTGATCATGCCGGCCAGGAACGGGATGCCGAGATAGATGAAGACGCTCTCGGCGATCTGGCGCATGGTGATGTCGACGGTCGTTCCCTCGAGGCCAAGCCAGGTCGGGAAGACCGTGATGAAGACATAGGCATAGACGGAGAAGAACAGGACCTGGAAGATCGAGTTGAAGGCTACGAGCCCCGCGGCGTATTCCCGGTCCCCCCGGGCCAGATCGTTCCAGACGATGACCATGGCGATGCAGCGGGCCAGTCCGATCATGATCAGGCCGTACATGTACTCCGGCCTGTCTCGGAGAAAGATAACAGCCAACACGAACATCAGGAGCGGCCCGATGATCCAGTTCTGGACGAGCGAGAGCGAGAGGATCTTGACGTTCTTAAAGACGTCCCCGAGCTCCTCGTATTTCACCTTGGCCAGGGGCGGATACATCATCAGGATGAGGCCGATGGCGATGGGGATGTTCGTCGTCCCCGACTGGAACTGGTTGATGAAGCCGACGACGGCCGGGACGAAATAGCCCAGACCGACTCCGATGGCCATGGCCAGGAAGATCCAGACGGTCAGGTACCGGTCGAGGAATTTGAGCCTGGGGTTTCCGGGTGTCATGCGCGGTCTCCTTTCAAGGTATTCAGGTCCGGAACAAGAAATACAGTCCGATGCCGATGATGAGGAGGCCCGCGACCCTCTGAAGCACGCCGTGGGCCGTGCGCAGGCCTTTCGACTCGAGCAAGCCTTTGGCCGCGCCGACAGATGTTCCCGCAATTAGCACCAGGGCCGAATGCCCCAGCGCGTAGACGAAGAGCAGGACTCCCCCGTAGAGGACGTTCCCCTTCTCGGCCACGAAAGCCAACAGCACGGCCAGAATGGGGACCGCGCATGGGGTCGAAACGACCCCAAAGAGCAGACCCAGCAGGAAGGCTCCGATATACCCCCGTTTCTTAACCTTAAGGCCGGACGGAACAGGAATGTTCAACTTGAGAAGACCGAGCAGGTGAAGCCCCATCAGAAGACAGACCGCCGCAACGAGATACCTCCAGAACGGACCGATATGGCCGAACATCCGGCCAATAAGCGCGGAGATCAGTCCGAGGACGGTGAAGGTGATGGCCAAGCCTAAGACGAAGAAGAGCGAGAAAACAAGGGAACGCTTGAGCGTCGTCGTCTCCTTGTTCCCGGCGACGACGCCCATCAAGAGCGGGATCATGGCCAGAACGCACGGATTCAGGGCCGTCGTCATTCCGCCCAAGAAGACCGCGACGATCGCCAGCCAGGGGCTGTGTTGAAGGAGCGCGGAAATGTCGCCGAAGAGGCTATCCATCGCGCCTCATCTCACTGGATGCCGTGCTTCTTCAGGAGCTCGAGGATCTCCTCTTTGGGAAAGAGCCCGACGTGGCGGGCGATCTCTTTCCCCTTCTGGTCCAGGAAGACCTGGGTGGGAATGAGCTGGACGCGATATTTCTCTCCCGGCGCGGAGTCCTTCCAGACATCGTAGAAGACGACCTGGACCCGGTCGGGGAACATGGCGGCGATCTCCTTCATGATCGGCTGCATCTTCTTGCAGGGGATGCACCGGTCGGCGCCAAGCTCCAGGAATGTCACCTGGTACTTGGCGAAGTCGATGTCCAGCCGGTTCGTGACCAGGACTTCGCCCTTCACGGCAAAGATCGGAGCCTGGGGCTGGCCGGCCGGCCCGGCCTGCGAGATCGGAGTCGCTGGATAGGAGGGATCGCGGTCCGCTCGGGATTCGTTTCCACATCCGACCGCCAGGATCATGATATAAACAGAGACCGCGAGGGCCAGATTATTCCGACGCGTGAATGAACCTCTCCTCATTTCGACGCCTCCTGGATCCAAGCCTTGATCTCTTCGAGGCGCGGGATCCTGCCGGAGCACACGATTTTGCCATCGATCACTAGACCCGGCGTGCTGAGGATATTGAAGTCCATGATCTTCTTGATGTCCGAGACCTTCTCGACGTCCGCGGCGATGCCGAGCTCGGCCAGGGCGGTCTTGGTCCGCTTCTCGACCTCGTGGCAGCGCGGGCAGCCGGGCCCCAGGATGACGATCTTCATCGGATTCCTCCTTTAGGATCTCTTGGACGAGTCCTTGGTCAGCCTTCCTTCACGGTCGCCGGAGGGCCCGCGGGCCTGTTCCCGCCGCGTTCGCTCATCCTCCACAAGCCAAGAGCGAGAAAGGCCAGGAAAACGAGCAGGTACAGGGCTATCGTCCAAATATTCGCTCCGTCCTTGAGAGCGCCGTAGATCAGGCCGGCTATCGTGCTGAAGAGGGCGACCCAGAACACATAGACCCACGCCTTGGCCTTTCCGATGATGGCCGAGATCATAAGGATGCTCTGCAGGCTCAGTTCCGGATCGGCCATCAGATAGGCCAGGAGCGGGCCCCGGTGCATGCCGAGGCTCAGGAACATCTTGGCGATCGGCACCTCCACGAACGTCGGGAAGTACATGAACACGCCGAAGAGGACGCCGGCCATATTTCCCGGCAGCGTATTCCGCCCGGCCACGGCCTTGATCCACTCCGGACGGATGATCTCCCGGATGACGCCGACGAAGAACACGCCGACGACGAGCAGCGGGAAGATCTGTTTGATGAACCGCCAGGATTCCCAAAGGAAATCACGGACCTCGTCTTGGGTCAGTCGCTTGCGAGCGATATGCGCCAGCAGGGCCACTGACAGAACGACCCCGAACATCTTGCCCGTGAACAGGATGTCCAAGCCGCCGGCGTGCGCCGTCATCCCGGCCGCGGCGACGAGGAGCGTGAGGACGACAAGGCCGAGCGAGACCCAGGTCCAGCGGTTGAAGCCCTCGGAGATCTTCCCCAGCCCGCGCCAAGCCGCCGCCGCGATAAGGAAGAGCAGCCCGATGAGGATCGCTCCCTGCACGCTGACGCCCTCCTGGCCCTTGGCTGCGTCGACCGGGACGATCCGGCTGAGGAATGCCTGGAAACGGTCGAGGCCCGATAGGGGAAGCGTTATCTTCCCGTATGCGTTCGTCAGGAGGCCGATCTTGAGCGTGCCCGACAGGAGCAGGGCGACCAGGATGATCAGAAAGACGAGAGAGGCCCGTTTCAGCGTCGCTCTCCCCGCGAACATCGAATCGGCCTTCTCCTCATGGGCCGCGTCCGCGCGGCGGAAGATGAGAGCCATGATCATCCCGATGCTGATGCCGAAGATAAGCGACAAGAAGAGGCGGGCGAAGGCCAGGTCCGCGCCGATCATGCCGCCGGTATAGATCAGGGCCAGGATGTTGGCCGCCGGAGCGAAGAAGAGGAATGTAATCGCCGGGCCCAGCCCGGCGCCCTTCCGGTAGATGCCCGCGAAAAGCGGCACGATCGTGCACGAGCAGACGGAAAGCACGGAGCCAGCCAGGGCCGCCGCCGGATAGGACACGTATTTAGGGGCGTTCCGGCCCAGAAAACGGGTGACCGATTCCTTGGGGATCAAGGCGGTCATAGCTCCGGCAATGAAGAATGCCGGGACAAGGCAGAGCAGGACATGGGCAGCGAGGTAAGCGGCAAGGTTGCCCAAGCCGCCCTGTAAAAGCCTCAGCAGAAGATCGAAAATATCCATAAGTCCTTCCTATCTACGAACCTGTCCTTGATCCGCTCACTCGGGTTTGATGAGCGCCTCCTCGATCCACTTATTTATCTCATCCCGGGTCTTTCTGAAGCAGGCCAGGACCTCTTCGTCAGTGCCGGCGCAGGCCGCCGGGTCGTCGAAGGCGTGGTGGATGTATTCCTTCCCTCCCGGGAAAAAGGGGCAATCCGCCTGCTTGTCGTCGCAGACCATGACGACGTAATCGAAGCGGCGCCCCTCGAAGACATCGATGCTCTTCGAGTAATGGCCGCTGATATCGATGCCGATCTCGGCCATCGCCTTGATCGCGCCGGGGTGGACTCGCGTAGCCGTCGTCCCGCCGCTCACGGCCTCGAACCGGTCGGCGTAAAGCGAATTGACCAGGCCCTCGGCGATCTGGGACCGGGCCGAATTATGGACGCAGATGAAGAGGATGCTTTTTTTCATGATCCCTCCTGGTGTGGGTGAGCCTCGCAGACGCGGCCGCGGAGATTCTCCCGGATGCAGGCTTCGAGCTTGACGGAGTCTCCCGCCGCCTCGGCCGTCGCCTCCGCCCGCTCCTGCAGCTCTCCGGCGAAGAGGTCTCCGACAAGGGCTCTGGCCTCCTCCGGGATGCGGTAGATGATCCAGCGGCCTTCCCGGACGTCCTCGGCGATTCCGGCCTCCCTCAGGACGCGCATGTGGTGGGAAACCCGCGACTGCTCCATCCCCAGGACGGCCATCAGCTCGCAGACGCAGAGTTCGCGGCGGCGCAGGAGGAGCGTGATCCGCAGCCGGGTCGGGTCGGCCAGGGCCTTGAAGATCTTGACGATGTCTTTCATGGGCATTGGATGATCCCCTGGGCCCACAGGCAGCCGCCGCAGGCCGGAAACGAATTGCCGTAGCAGTCTTCCTCGTTCTTCTCGAGGAGCGAGCAGCCGCCGCAGACGTGGCAAGGCGAGAAATCGAAGGCCTTGACCTTGTCCCTGAAGGAGGCGTAGGGCTCCGAGCTCCAGATGTCGTGGAGGTCTCCGGTCCGGACGTCGCCGAAGTCGTGGGAACGCACGTTCCGTTCGAGGCCGTAGAGGAAGGTCCGGTGGGAGTGGAGGAGCCCCATGCACGGGCTGACCCGGCCGTCCCAACGGACGAACGCGGTGCGCTCGTGGACGAAACGGCAGCGGCGCGCGTCGACCGCGACGCGGTTGCCCATGAAGGTCAGGTTCTCGAAGCCCTGGAACAGGCTGAAGAGGGTCTCCTTGGTCGTGTTGTTGACGTCGATGCGCGGCAGGCTGAGCTCGGTCTTGCCCGGGGCGAAAGTGAACGTCTCCAGGGTCAGGGTCTGGAGACATAGCATTTCCTTCTCCATGGCCTCGCTGTAGGGCAGGACGTGGCTGACGAGGATGCGGCGGGCGCCGACCGCGCGGGCCACGCGGTCGAGGTGCTTGACGTCCCCGAGGTTGGTCTTCATGACCACGAAGGCGATGCCGATCTCGATCTGGTGCCCATCGCGGCCGTTTTGCCGGGCCAGATGCTCGATATTGTCCAGGACCCGCGACAGGCCGGCTCCCGGCCGGACCGTCTCGAAGCTCTCCTCGGTCGTCCCGTCGAGCGAGATCCAGAGCGTGTCGAGCCGCTCGCGCAGGAGGCCGTCGACGAGGGCCTCGTCGAGGAGGGTGGCGTTGGTCGTCATCTCGGCGCGAAGGCCGAGGCCCTTGACCGCGCGGATCATGTCGAGGATCCGGGGATGGGCGGTCGGCTCGCCGAAGCCGCCGAACATGACCGATTCGAGGTGCGGGAACCGCGGGAGCTGGGAGGCCAGCCGTCCGAAAACGTCCATGTCCATATCGCCCATGGGCTCGTCCCAGGTGTTGCGGATGCAGGTGCGGCACGACAGGTTGCAGCGCGAGGTCGGCTCGATATAGAGCCGGTTCAGGCTGTGGACGTTGGGCAGGACCTCGATCCGGCCGCGGTCGACGGCGATCTCGATGCGGGCCCCGGGAACGAGGCCCAGCTTTTTTTCGAGCTCGGGGGGGAGGACGAGAGCCCCTTTCTCGAAGCGAAGCTCGTGCACCGTCCGGCTGGAAACCCCGGGGCCCCGCGAACCCCCGCTCTCGAGATAGGCCAAAAGGCCCGAACCCTCGGGCATGTTCAGGGCGAACCTCTTGTCGTTCATGATATCTATATATGAAGATACATTCATATATCAGACGCCGCTCGATGTCAAGTCGCTGCCGCCCGTCCCGGGGGCCCGGGATCCCGGGCCCTGTTCAAGCTCGCGGATTAGGTTTAGAATCCCGGCATGCGGACGAAAGCCATCCTGCGGATATCCCTGCCCGCGCTCGTGATCGCCGGCTTCGCGGCTTGCGGCCGCGGTCCCGGCCGGGGCGCCCTTCCCTACCGCGACGCCTCGCTCTCGATCGAGCGGCGCGTCGAGGACCTGTTGGGACGGATGACGCCCGAGGAAAAGTTCCGTCAGCTGTTCATGGTCGCGGGCGATCTCGACGCGGGGACGGACGCCTGGAAGAATGGCATCTTCGGCCTCCAAGTCCGGAGCGTTACGGACGCCCGGGGCGCGGCCGAAAAGCTCAACGTCATCCAAAAGTTCTTCATCGAGGAGACGAGGCTCGGCCTTCCGATCGTCCCCTTCGAGGAGGCCCTGCACGGCCTCGTCGCGCCGGGCGCGACGGCCTTCCCGCAGGCGATCGGGCTGGCCGCGACGTGGGACGTCGAGCTCATGGGCCGGGTCGCCGGGGCCGTCGCCTCCGAGACGAGGAGCCGCGGCATCCGCCAGGTCCTCTCGCCGGTCATCAACATCGCCCGCGACGCGCGCTGGGGCCGGGTCGAGGAGACCTACGGCGAGGACCCGTTCCTCGCGTCGCGCATGGCCGTCGCGTTCGTGCGGGCCTTCGAGACGCGCGGCGTCATCGCCACGCCCAAGCACTTCGTCGCCAACGTCGGCGCGGGCGGCCGGGACAGCTATCCGATCGCCGACAGCGAACGGGCTTTGCGCGAGGTCGACTTCCCGCCGTTCCAGGCCGCGATCGGGGAAGGCGGGGCGCGATCGATCATGACCGCCTACAATTCCTGGGACGGCGTGCCGTGCTCCATGAACCCGCACCTCCTCAGCGGCATCCTCAAGGGCGAGTGGGGCTTCCGGGGCTTCGTCATCTCGGACGCCTGCTCGGTCGGGGGCGCCTTCAGCCTGCACCTGACGGCCGGCTCCTACCCCGAGTCGGGGCGCCAGGCCTGGGAGAGCGGTCTCGATGTCGTCTTCCAGACCGAGATCGGGCACGCGGCGTTGTTCGGCCCGGCCGTCACCGGCGGGCAGGTCGGGAAGGCGCGCGTCGACGACGCCGTGCGGCGCGTCCTGCGGGCCAAGATGGAGCTGGGCCTGTTCGAGGATCCGTACGTCGATCAGGATGAAGCGGCGAGGGTGAACGGGGCGCCGGAACACCGGGAGCTGGCACGGCAGGCCGCGCGGGATTCCGTCGTCCTGCTGAAGAACGCGGACGGGATTCTGCCGTTAGGGAACGGCGGGCCCGCGAGGATCGCCGTTATCGGACCGGACGCGGTCGAAGCGAGGCTCGGCGGCTACAGCCGGACAGCCGGACGCGAGGTCTCGCTGCTCGACGGGATCAGGGAAAGGGCCGGGACGACGACGGTCGTCCGCTACACCGAGGGCTGCGGACGGACCAGCGGCGAGGGGCACGAGGCCGAGGGCGCGATCGCCGAAGCGGTCCGCCTCGCCCGCGCCTCGGACTTGGCCGTCGTCGCCGCCGGGATCGAAGAGGGCGAGGCCCGGGATCGCGCCGACATCCGGCTTCCGGGACGGCAGACCGATCTGATCCGGCGCGTGACGGCGACAGGGACTCCGACCGTCGTCGTCCTCTACGGCGGGAGCGCGGTCGCCATGTCCGAATGGATCGAGGCCGCGGACGCCGTTCTCATGGCCTGGTATCCGGGCGAGGAGGGCGGCCGGGCTGTGGCCGATGTCCTGTGGGGGGACGCGGATCCGGCGGGACGGCTGCCGGTCACCTTCCCGCTCGCGGTCGGGCAACTGCCGCTCGTCTACAACCACAAGCCGACGGGACGGTTCGACGGCTATCTCGATCTTCCCGGCGACCCGCTCTTCCCGTTCGGATTCGGGCTGAGCTATGCGGAGTTCGCGTACGGGGACCTCGCCATCGAGCCGGCGGCCATCGCCCCGGACGGGACGGCGCGGGTGTCGTGCCGGGTGACGAACGCGGGCGCCCGGGCGGGCACCGAGG
>JBFYNT010000264.1:0-2547 GCA_041304225.1 Candidatus Aminicenantota bacterium | reverse complement strand
ACCTTGAGGGGGCAGGAGAAGGGGGGTCATAGGGGACAGGACGGGGATTGGCCCTCAGTCGGCCTGAAACCGCCTAGGAGAGGCCTTGGCGGGTCTGGAATCGCTATCCCTGCGGACGGGTCTGGTCGCCGTCTGGGCAGGGGTGGCCTCCTCAGGGGTGGCGTACTCCCATCGGACGACCCCTTTCTGGCGGGCGTGGCGGATGGTGATCTCGTTCGCGAACTGGTCGGCGTGGTCCTTCAGGCCGGCACGGCCGCGGCGCTTGGTCAGGGCGAACTTGAAGACGGGTTCGTCGCCTTGGCAGCGCTGGAGGCATCCGACCTCTCGGGCCCAGTTGGTCAGCTCGCTGGAGCCGGAGCCCGCGTAGGCGAGGTCGGCGACGGTCTGGCCCTCCTTGTCCTTGGCCGAGCGCGGCTTGGTCGTGTGATGCACGGCCATGAAGACGGCCCCCGTCTCTTCCAGGACTGGGTTGATACCGTGGCGGAGGAACTCGGTCATCTGCTTCTGATCGGAGACCTCGATGCCACAAAATGACATGAGAGGATCGCAAGCGTACCAGTCCGCGTTGTGGCGGATGATTAGTTCCCGCATCCGTTCGATGAAGGCAGGGCCGACCGAATGCGTGTCGCGGTAGATGTGCAGGTTCTCGTCGAGGAGCCGCTCTTCGCCCGGGTGGAGCATCATGCCGGCGCAGATGGACTGCAGGGCGTGCGCCACGTCGCCGACGTCGTTCTCGGCCTGCCCCATGACGATGCGTAGAGGCCGCTTGGCTTGGATGCCGAAGAAGGGACGGCCCACGGCCAGCGAGATGAGCATCTGCAGGGTGAAGGATGACTTGCCGACGCCTGACTGCGAGACGAGGAGGAAGGAGCCGCCCTTGCAGAGCCAGCGGTTACCGACGAGGCAGGTCGGGTCGTTGTCTAGGTCGAAGGCCCGTAGGGTCGAGAGGGGCATCAGTTCGGCGGTGTCGCGGGTGGCCGTGCGTCCCTTGGCGGCCTTGAGGGAGCCCTCGGTGAAGGCGACCAGGGCTTCGGGGTCAGCGCCTTCCTCGTTAGCGTGGGCTAGTAGGCGGGACGCGGTGAGGCTGATCTGGCGGAGCGCGGCCTTGCGCTTGATGAGGTCGGCCCAGCCCGGGTTGAGCAGGGACGCACCGACGGCGGTCGTCAGTTCGGAGATGTAGTGGGCTTCGGCCGTGGACCTGGCTTCGCGCAGCTTGTTGGTGACGACCAACTCGTCGGGCGGTGTGCCGGCGTCGGAGAGGGCCTTGATACAGGCGGCGGTGTCTTGGTGCTTCGGCTCGTGAAAGTCCGAAGGGATTAGTCCGTCGGGGAGAGGGAGGGCATCGCGTAGGAGGACACCGAGGAGGTGGCGTTCCGCGTCGATGGCGGAGGGTAGAGGCATAGGGAGGGAGGTGGGGTTGTGCCGATGTGCGTCGGCGTGGTCAAATCTTTTACCGCTTACGGGTCGGCGGTCCGTAGTGGTCGACGGCGCGGAGACGCCCGGTCTTGCCGATGAGGATGCGGTAGCGTGCCTTGACCAGGGCCCCGATGGACATGGCCTTCTTGATGTAGACGCTGGCCGTGTGGCCTGCCTTTAGTTTCCATTTGGCCGCCCACTGATCGCGGGTGAGGAAACCTTTAGGCGGCTTCACGGCGCTTCGGTTAATCTCGGCCATGACGGCGAGGAGGACCGGGTCGTTGCCGACGCGGGTGTAGAGCATCTTCTTGCGGGACTTGGGCATCAGCTGCGCGGGGTGAAGGTCTTCAGGTCGGTGGTCCATATCCATTGGTCGCCCATCTTATGGACGAGCCACGCCTTGTACTCGCCGCCTGCGGTCACGAAGCCGGCGACCCAGCCTGAACCCCAACGGGCCGAGGCTAGTCGCTGGGCACTGTATGCCATGTCCTCCTTGCGGCAGAGACAGCCGGCCGAGAAGGCGTTCCCGCCTCCGTGCTTCGTCAGGGCGATGCTGGCCAGGTTGTGGGTGTGGCCGTGGATCAGAGCGCCGCCGGATGAGGCGTAGTGCAGGCCTTGGACAACGGTGGCATTGGCTCCGTGGGCGTAGCCGTGAATCATGGCCACAGGGCCGACGCGGTAGACGCCCTTGTCGGCGTGGTAAGGCAGGATGACCTTGGCGCCGCATTTGCGGGCGTGGGCGTTGACGTGGTCCTTCACGCCTTGGCAGTAGTCGCGGACGAGGGCGGAGCCTGAGCCCTGGGCGGCGTCGAGGCGGTGCTCGTGATTACCCCAGAGCCAGACGTTCGGCCGCCAGCGCGTGAAGAAGTCCTTGCCCTCCTCGATGTCAGCCTGGAGCGATTCAGCGCCTTCCTTGTCCGTGCCCACGCCCTTACGGAGGGAGCGGAAGTCGTACTGATCTCCGCCGGCTACGCGGATGTCAGGCTTGAAGTCCTTCGTGAACTCGTAGAGGGCCGCTAGGGCCTCGGGGTCGGCCATGTCGCCGTGACTGTCGGACGCGTAGATGAACTTCGTGAGCTTGCTCATACCTTGTATTTCCTTTCGAGTTTGTCCCGCATAAGTCTCGCCTTA
>JBFYNT010000263.1:0-3439 GCA_041304225.1 Candidatus Aminicenantota bacterium | reverse complement strand
AGGCGCCGCCGCGCCCGCCCATGCCGCCCGCGACGCCGGCGAGAGAGAGCCTCCGCCGGGGCTGGTTGGTGATGGGCTGGTCGTCGCTGGGCTTGCGGACCATGGACAGCGCGTTGTAGATGTCGCTGTCCTTGCCGGCGGCGGCGACCTGGACGACGGCCGCCGGCCCGAGCTTGGCGATCTCGGCGATCTTGTTGAACCGCTGCGGCCCGCCGCGCATCATCATGGCCATGTCGACGTTCTGGGGCCCGGCCGGGAAGTACTTGTCCTTGAGCTCCTTGGTCTTCTGGAGGGGCGACTTGGGGTCGTCCCGTCCCGGAGCGTCGCTCAGCAGGAGGACGATCTTGCCCTTGAGGTTGAGGCCCTTGAGCTCGTCAAAGCCGATCGAAGGCTCGGAGATGCCGTAGCCGACGAAGACGACGGGCGCGGTCAGGGTGCCGTCGGAGCCGGCGCCCATGCCGCCCATGCCGGCCTGATAATCCAGGCCGCCGTGGAAGGCGCGGGTCTTGACCGTGCCGCCCTTGCCGACCTCGATCGTGATGTCCGACCGGGTGTCCGAGGTGTCCTTCATGGCGAATTCCTGGAAGTAGGTCCGCTCGCGGGGAGCCTGGGGGGCCTGCGCGCCGCGCATGCGGAAGCCCATGGACATCATGGGCATGTCGCCGGCGGGCTTGACGCCCCACATCTTGAGGAGGGACGCGGCGTACTCGGCCGCTTGGGCGTAGCCGCGGCTCGCGGTATCGCGTCCTTCCATCAGGTCCGACGAGATGTAGGTCAGCATCGCCAGGGTGTCTTTGGCGGTGATGGCGTCGAGGCCGGCCTTGAACTTGTCGGGGGCGGGCACGGGCTTGTCGACCAGGCTCAGCGCCTTCTGCACGTCCTCGAGCTTCATCTGTTGCTGGGGCGGGGGGCCCTGGGCCCGCAGCCCGATGATCAGGGCGAAGACGAGGACGACGGGGAACAGCTTCTTGGTCATATTACCTCCACCTGGATTTCAACGTCGATCGTTTAGACGCCAGCCCGGCCGCTTTCTTCCACTTCTTTTCAAGGGGTGGACGAGGGCCCGGCGATGGGCTAAGATAGCTTTTTGGTCCGAATCCCGCTTGGAGGTCCCGTCCGATGAACGTCAAGAGCTCGCTTTTCCTAGCCGTTCTCTGCCTCGGCCTGGTCTTCGTGTTCGCCGGCTGCAAGAAGAAGGAGCCCGCCCCAGAGCCGGCCGCCGCGGCCGCACCGGAGTTCCAGTGGCAGATCGACCAGTTCGCCGACCTGAAGATCCTGCGCTACCAGGTCCCCGGCTTCGAGACCCTGACGCCGCAGCAGAAGGAGCTGGTTTATTACCTCGGCGAGGCGGCCCTCTGCGGCCGGGACATCTTCTTCGACCAGAACTACAAGCACAACCTCGCGATCCTGCGGACCCTCGACGCCGTCGTCCGGGGCTACAAGGGCGACCGGAACGATCCCCGCTGGGGCGAGTTCATGACCTATGTCAAGCGCTTCTGGTTCTCCTGCGGCATCCATCATCACTACTCGACCGACAAGTTCCTGCCGGGGATCGACGCCGCCTACTTCGCCGCCCTGGTCAAGGGCTCGGAGGGCGTGGCCTTCCCGCTCGCCGAAGGGCAGACGCTCGACGGCCTGGTCGCCTTCCTCACGCCCATCCTGTTCGATCCGGCCGTGGCCCCCAAGAAGCTGTCCCAGGATTCGACCAAGGACCTGGTCACGAGCTCCGCCGTCAACTTCTACGAGGGCGTCACCCAAGCCGAGGTCGAGGCTTATTACAAGGGTATCGTCGATGAGAAGGACGAGACCCCGGTCTCCTACGGCCTGAACACCCGGGTCGTCAAGAAGAACGGCCAGGTCGTCGAAGAGGTCGCCAGGATCGACGGCCTCTACGGCCCGGCCATCGCCAAGATCGTCTACTGGCTCGAGAAGGCCGCCGGCGTCGCCGAAAGCGACCTCCAGCGCAAGGCCATCGAGACCCTCGTCGCCTACTACCGGACCGGCGACCTGGCCCTGTTCGACGAGTTCAATATCCTCTGGGTCCAGGACGTCTCCTCGCTGGTCGACTTCGTCAACGGCTTCACCGAGGTCTACGACGACCCGCTGGGCATGAAGGGCAGCTGGGAGGCGCTCGTCAATTTCAAGGACCTCGCGGCGACCAAGCGGGCCGACATCATCTCGGCCAACGCCCAGTGGTTCGAGGACCGCTCGCCGGTCGACGCCCGGTTCAAGAAGAAAGAGGTCAAGGGCGTCTCGGCCAAGGTCATCACCGGGACGACGATCGGCGGCGCCTGCTATCCCTCGACCCCGATCGGCATCAACCTGCCGAACGCCAATTGGATCCGCAAGGACCACGGCTCGAAGTCCGTGACCATCGAGAACTTCACCTACGCCTACGACCAGTCCTCGCTCAAATCGCCCTTCGGCGCGGAGTTCTCGTATTCCCCCGAGCTCCTCGAGCGGGCCCGGACCTTCGGCCCGATGGCCGGGAACATCCACACCGACCTCCACGAGGTCCTCGGCCACGGCTCGGGCCAGCTCCTGCCCGGGGTCGGGCCCGAGTCGCTCAAGAACTACCACTCGCCGATCGAGGAGTCGCGGGCCGACCTCTTCGCCCTCTACTACATGATGGACGACAAGACCGTCGAGCTGGGCCTCCTGCCGAGCCTCGAAGCGGCCAAGGCCGAATACGACCTCCAGGTCCGCAACGGCCTGATGACGCAGCTGACGCGGATCGAGCTCGGCAAGACGGTCGAGCAGGCCCACATGCGCGGCCGGGCCATGGTCTCCCACTGGGTCTACGAGCACGGGAAGGCCGAGAACGTCATCGAGAGAACGACCCGGGACGGCAAGACCTTCTTCGTCGTCAATGACTATCAGAAGCTGCGGGCGCTCTACGGGCGGCTCCTGGCCGAGGTCCAGCGCGTCACGAGCGAGGGCGACTACGAGGCGGCCAAGGCCCTCGTCGAGACCTACGGGGTGCAGGTCGATCAGGACCTCCACAAGGAGGTCCTCGAACGCTACGCCAAGCTCAACCTGGCCCCCTACGCCGGTTTCGTCAACCCCGTCTACGCGCCCGTCGTCGAGGACGGACGGATCGTCGACGTCAGGATCTCGCTCGACGAGGGCTACGTCGAGCTGATGCTGCGCTACGGCCGGGATTACTCGTTCCTGAGATTGGCCTGGACGCCCGTTTGACGGCCCCGCTCCCGGGGGGTATCATCCCTTGCGTGGAGCGGGAGCGCCGGGAGGGCGACGAGGAGGTACTATGGCGGAAGACGAGATCGGCCAAATCACCCACTTCTTCCCGAAGATCGGCGTGGCCGTGATCGAGGTCACGGCCGGCGCCCTGAAGGTCGGGGACACGATCCGGAGCAAGGGCCACACGAGCGACGTCACTCAGACCGTGGGATCGCTCCAGCAGGAGCACCTGCAGGTC
>JBFYNT010000262.1:0-5767 GCA_041304225.1 Candidatus Aminicenantota bacterium | reverse complement strand
CTTCCGATCTCTATCTCTTTATTAAGGTTAGAAGCTCATGAGGACGTTTATTCCCAAAAAGGATGACATCGAACAGAAATGGTGGCTGGTCGACGCCGAGGGCCGCATCCTCGGCCGCCTGGCCACCGAGGTCGCCGACCTGATCCGCGGCAAGCGCAAGCCCCAGTTCACCAGCCACTTGGACACCGGGGACTTCGTCGTCGTCGTCAACGCCGAGAAGGTCAAGGTCACCGGGCGCAAGCTCGAACAGAAGAAGTACTACAGCCACTCCCTCTACCCCGGCGGCATCAAGGAAGAGGTCCTCAAGGACCTGCTGGCCAAGAAGCCGGAAGAGGTCATCAAGAAGGCCGTCTGGGGCATGGTTCCCAAGGGGAAGCTCGGCCGGGCCCTGTACAAGAAGCTCAAGGTCTACCGCGGACCCTCCCACCCCCACGAAGCCCAGAACCCCCAGAAATACGAGTTTTAGGAGGCCCCTTTGAGTCTGATCCAGTACTACGGAACGGGGAAGAGGAAATCGTCCATCGCCCGCGTCTTCCTGCGCTCGGGCAAGGGCGACATCACCCTCTTTGTCAATAAGCGGCCGAGGCCCTACAACGATTATTTCCGCCTCGACGCCTACAAATCCATCATCCGCCAACCGCTCCAGATCACGGAGAACGAGGACAAGTTCGACATGTTCCTCCGGGTCAGCGGCGGCGGGGCCAAGGGCCAGGCCGAGGCCATCCGGCTCGGGATCGCCCGGGCCCTCGTCGAGTTCAACCGCGAGCTCAAGCCCGTGCTCAAGTCCGCCAGCCTGCTGACGCGCGACGCCCGGGTCAAAGAGCGCAAGAAATACGGATTGCTGGGCGCCCGCAAGGCTCCTCAGTACCACAAGCGTTAATCAGGAGGCAGCCGTTGGTTTCCGTAACGATGAAAGAACTGTTGGAGGCGGGCGTTCACTTCGGGCACCAGACCAAGCGTTGGAACCCGAAGATGAAGGAATACATCTTCGGCCAGAGGAACGGCATCTACATCGTCGACCTCCAGAAGACGATCAAGAACTTCAAGGAAGCCCTCAACTACCTGCGGGGCGTCGCCGAGGACGGCAAGATGATCCTCTTCGTCGGCACCAAGAAGCAGGCCCAGGACATCGTCCGCGACTACGCCGCCAAGTGCGAGTCGGCCTACGTCAACCAGCGCTGGCTGGGCGGCCTGCTGACGAACTTCGGGGTCGTCCGGACGAGCGTCGACAAGCTCAAGGAGCTCGAGGAGATGAAGGAGGACGGCCGCTGGGACCTGCTTTCGAAGAAGGTGCAGTCCAAGCAGGAGAAGGTCTACCGGAAGCTCCAGAAGAACCTCGGCGGCCTGAAGACCATGGCGGGCCTGCCCGGGGTCCTGTTCATCATCGACTCCTCCAAGGAGACGATCGCCATCGCCGAGGCCCGCAAGATGGGCATCCCCATCGTGGCCGTCGTCGACACCAACGGCAATCCCGAGGACATCACCTACCCCATCCCCGGCAACGACGACGCCGTGCGGGCCATCGAGCTGTTCGCCTCGAAGGCGGCCGAGTCCATCATCGAGGGCAAGAAGAACCGCATCAGCAAGGAGCTCCTCGAGCAGAAGTCGGCCGAGGAGGCCGAGGCCGGCGCCGAGAACCCCGAGGGCGGAGCCTCCGAGAACAACTGACAACCCGGACCGGAAAGAGGATATCATGGACATCACGGCGGAAAAGGTCAAAGAGCTGCGCGAGCGGACCGGCATCGGCATGATGGAGTGCAAGGCCGCCCTGTCCGAGTGCGACTGCGACATGGACAAGGCCATCGAGATCCTGCGGAAGAAGGGCCACGCCCGGGCCGAGGCCAAGTCGAGCCGGGCCGCCAAGGAAGGCCTGGTCGGCTCCTACATCCACATGAACGGCCGCATCGGCGTCCTCGTCGAGCTCAACTGCGAGTCCGATTTCGTCGCCCGCAACTGCGAGTTCCAGGAGCTGGTCAAGGAGATCGGCATGCAGATCGCGGCCGCCAAGCCGCGCTGGATCTCCTCGGCCGACGTCCCCGCGGACATCGTGGCCAAGGAGAAGGAGATCATCCAGGCCCAGCTCGGCGACATGAAGAAGCCGCCCGAGATCCTGGAAAAGATCGTCCAGGGCAAGCTGGGCAAGTTCTTCGAGGAGGTCTGCCTTCTCGACCAGCCCTACATCCGCGAGGACAAGATCAAGGTCCGGGACCTCATCTCCCGGCTCGTCGCCAAGATGGGCGAGAACATCAAGGTCGGGCGCTTCGCCCGGTTCGAGATCGGGCAGGACTGAGCCCCCGCTCTCCGCGGGCGGGATTGAACTCCGGCCGGAACGGGTATAGAATACCCGCCGGAGCCCAAACCCATGCCCCAACCCGTTTATAAGCGCATCCTCCTCAAGCTCTCCGGGGAGTCCTTCCTCGGCGACGTCGCCAGCGGCATCGACTTCAACCGGGCCGTGGCCGTCGCCCGCGAGATCAAGGAGGTCCATGAGCTCGGCGTCGACGTCGCCGTCATGATCGGCGGCGGCAACCTCTTCCGCGGGGCCAGGGGCATCAGGGACGGCATCGACCAGGGCTCGGCCGACCAGATGGGCATGCTGGCCACGGTCATCAACGGCATCGCCCTCCAGGCCGCCCTGGACAAAGCGGGGGCCGACACCCGGCACGTCTCGGCCATCGAGATCAAGTCCGTGGCCGAGCCGTTCATCCGGCGGCGGGTCATCCGGCATATGGAGAAGGGCCGGATCATCATCTTCTCGGCCGGCATCGGCAGCCCCTTCTTCACCACCGACACGGCGGCCGCCCAGCGGGCCCTGGAGATCGGGGCCGACGTCATCCTCAAGGCCACCAAGGTCGACGGCGTGTTCTCCTCCGACCCGGTCAAGGACAAGGCGGCCCGGAAGTTCAAATCCATCCGCTACATCGACGTCCTCAAGAAGAACCTCCGGGTCATGGACGCCACGGCCATCTCCCTCTGCAAGGACAACGGCATGCCCATCCTCGTGTTCGCCCTGGGCAAGGGCGGCAATATCAAGCGGGCCGTCCTGGGCGAGCCGATCGGCACCCGCGTCTACTAAGAAGGGACCTGGTCCCGTCTTGTTTGACATTCCCGCGCACCGAGGCTAGTCTCTCGCTATGCCGACGCGCCGCGAGTTCCTGGGCGCCGCCGCCCGCGCCGGGTCCGGCCTGGCCGCCCTCTCGCTCGCCGGCGGCCCCCTCGGCTGTGCCCGCCGCCGTCCGCCCAATATCGTCCTCATCCTGGCCGACGACCTCGGCTATTCCCAGCTTGGCTGCTACGGCGGAACGAGGATCCGGACCCCTCACATCGACCGCCTGGCCGCCGAAGGCACGCGCTTCACCCGGGCCTATTCCGGAAGCCCCGTCTGCGCGCCCTCGCGGTGCGTCCTGCTGACCGGGCTCCACACCGGCCACGCCCACGTTCGCGACAACCTGGAGATCGAGCCCGAGGGACAGACGCCGCTCCCGGCCGGCACGCGGACGCTTCCCCGCCTCCTCCGGCGCGAGGGCTACGCGACCGGCCTCGTCGGCAAGTGGGGGCTGGGTTTTCCCGGTTCGACGGGCGACCCCCTGGCCCAGGGCTTCGACCATTTCTTCGGCTACAATTGCCAACGCAAGGCCCACAACCACTACCCGGCCGAGCTCTGGCGGAACGCCGAGCGGGTCCGGCTCGAAGGGAACGACGGGGGCCCGTCCGGCCGGCAGTACGCCCCCGACCTCTTCGAGAGGGAGGCCCTCGACTACATCGCGGCGAACCGCGCCAGGCCCTTCTTCCTCTTCTTCGCGACGACCGTCCCGCACCTGGCCCTCCAAGTGCCGGAGGACTCGCTGGCCGAGTACGAGGGGGGCTGGCCGGAGACGCCCTACGACGGCGGTAAAGGATACCAGCCCCACGGACGGCCCAGGGCGGCCTACGCCGCCATGGTCACACGGTTCGACCGCACGGTCGGCCGCCTCACGGCCCTTCTCGCGAAGCTCGGCCTGGAGAGGGACACGCTCGTCCTTTTCGCCAGCGATAACGGACCGACCTACGACGTCGGCGGGTACGACATGGATTTCTTCCGCGGTTCGGACGGCTTCCGGAGCCACAAGGGCTATCTTTACGAGGGCGGCATCCGGGTCCCCTTCATCGCCCGGCGGCCGGGCGTCGTTCCGGCCGGCCGGACAAGCGCTCAGCTCCTCTCGTTCCAGGACGTTCTCCCGACCGTTCTCGACGCCGCCGGGGCGGGTTCCCGCACGCCCCGGGATGTCGACGGCGCGAGCGTGCTGCCTGTCATCGAGGGACGGCCCGGCCCCTCCGCCGCCGACCGCGTCTTCTACATGGAATTCCCCGCCTACGGGGGCCAGCAGATGGCCCGGAGCGGGAGATGGAAGGCCGTGCGCCAGGATCTTCTCAGGAACCCCGACGCCCCGGTCGAGCTCTACGATCTCGAGTCCGATCCGGGCGAGACGACAGACGTCGCCGCCGGGAACCCGGAGGCGGTCGCCCGGCTCAGGGGCATCATGGATAGCCAGCACCGCCCCTCCGCGGAGTTCCCGTTCCCCGCCCTCGACGCCCCAAACGCCGCCCGGCTTCCTTGACAGGCCGGAGCGCCTATTCTATCATCCCCTCAGCCACCGGAGGGGCCGCCCCTTCCCGGGCCGGCGCCGGATCACCGCATTCGAGAGGATCGACATGGTCAAAGACGTGCTCGCCGACACCGCAAAAAAGATGAAGGTTTCGGCCGATCATTTCCGCAAGGAGATCGGCATGCTTCGGACCGGCCGGGCCAACATCAGCATCTTCGAGGAGATCAAGGTCAGCTACTACGGCGTCATGACGCCCGTCAACCAGGTGGCGACCCTCAAGGTCCCCGAGCCGACCCTCATCGTCATCCAGCCCTACGATCCCTCGGTCCTCGAGGCCGTCGACAAGGCCATTCGCGGGGCCGACCTCGGGCTCAACCCCCTCAACGACGGCAAGCTCCTGCGCGTCCCCATCCCTCCCCTCGACGAGGAGCGCCGCCGGGAGATCGCCAAAAAGATCGGCAAAATGCTCGAGGAGGAGAAGACCGCCCTGCGCAACATGCGCCGGGAGGCCAAGGAGTTCATCGAGGAGCTGGAGAAGGAGAAGGAGATCACCGAGGACGACAAGTTCTCGGGCATCGAACAGCTCCAGAAGCTCCTCGACGAGACGGTCGCCAAGGCCGAGGAATCGGCCGCGGCTAAAGAGAAAGAAATTCTGGAACGATAATCCGCCTACCTATTGTCGGTGGCCTTCCTGACTGTCGCGCCCCTATGAAATCGGCTCTTCGTCGGGCTGCGCCAGGCATTTAACAAGGGCTCGATGAGGAGCGATGACGCCGAGGAAGGAAGCGTCCCGAAGCGAGCGACCTTAACAGCCCGGCGCGGGTGTTGATTTCACGAACCAGTTCTCCCGCGAGCCGAACTTCGTCCGCAGGGCCACGCCCCAGCCGACCGCGTTCATCACCAGGCTGAACAGGAAGCCCAGTATGGGTACGAACCCGGCCACGCTGAAGACGAGGAGGCCCATCAACACGGCCCCGAGCGTCGAAGGATTCCGCGACCGCAGGGCGCGGAGGGCGCTCTCGCCGAGGAAGTAGAAGACGGCCAGACGGCCGAAGACCTTGACGATGAACCCGGCCGCTCCGAGGGCCAGGGCCAGAGGGATGCCGATGAGGATGAAGCTCAGGAGGGCGGCGAAGATGACGAGCATGGTGAAGACCAGGATGGCCACCAGGCCGGTCCCG
>JBFYNT010000261.1:0-7473 GCA_041304225.1 Candidatus Aminicenantota bacterium | reverse complement strand
CTCCCGATATTTCGCAGGATCGGGACTCCGGGTGCTCCGTCCCGATCCTGCCTGGTCCGCTCACCGGGGTTCGCTCCCCGCTGCCCGGGGGGCCGGGGAGCCAGAGGATATCCCCGAGCCGAAGCACGAGAGAAGGCCTTCCCGAGAACGGGAGAAGAACCGAATATCGCGGGTCCCGGCTTAAGCCTCGATGATCCCCAGCGGAGGGTTCGTCTTCCACCGGCCCCGGGTGAAGTCCGGGATGGCGACCGGCCGGCCCTTGGCCTCGACGCTCCTGACGCTGGCCCCGACGATGGCGCTCCAGGCGGCCGCGTCGTAGACGTCCTGGTCGAGCGGCTCGCCTTTGAGCAGGGACTGGATGAGGCGATAGTCCTCGATGTAGTCCATGCCGCCGTGTCCCCGGCCCTCCCCTTTCGAGGCGATGGCCTTCCAGAGAGGGTGCTCGTACTCGGCCGCGAACTTCTCGAAATCGTCCCACGCGTGCGGCCTGCCGGCCTGGCCCTCGACGTAGATCCGGTCCGGCCACTTATGGGCCAGACCCCTGGTCCCCTGGACCAGGTTGATGCGGGTGTAGGGGCGGGGCAGGTTGGTGTCGTGGATGAGGATGATGGTCTTGCCGAGCTTGGTCTTGATGAGGCTCGTATTGACGTCGCCGAGGGCGTAGCGCTCTTTGGCCTGCGGCGAGTCCGCCCCGAAGGTCGCCACGGCGTACTCGTGGAGGCCGCGAGACGGCGAGCTCATCGAGACGAGATAATCGAAGGCGTCGCCGCGGTTGACGTTCATGCACTGGGCCACGGGGCCCAGGCCGTGGGTCGGATAGAGATTCCCGTTGAGCTTCTCCGCCCAGGCCCGCCGCCACAACCCCTCCCCTTCGCTCGAGAACTTGACCCCGCGAAGGTCGTGGAGGTAGCCGGCCTCTCCGTGAAGGACCTCTCCGAGGACGCCCTTGCGGACGAGGTTGAGGGTCATGAGCTCGATCCGGTCGTAGCAACAGTTCTCCATCATCTGGCAGTGCTTCTTGTTTCTCTCGGCCGTCTCGACCAGGGCCCAGCAATCGTCGATCGACATCGCCGCGGGCACTTCGGTCGCGACGTGCTTGCCCGTCCTCATGGCCGCCAGGCAGACGGGGACGTGCCATTCCCAGGGCGTGGCCGTCATGACCAGGTCGAGGTCCTCGGTGTCGCACATCCGCTCGAAATCCCGGAGCCCGCGGCTATATCCGGTGGGTTCGGGCTGTCCGGCCTCGACGACCCACTTCCGGGAGCGCTCGACGTGGGCCGGCACGATATCGCAGATGGCCTTGATCTCGACGCCTTCGATGTTGAGGTAGTTCTGGACGTGGGCCGAGCCCATGCCGCCGACGCCGACGAAGCCGACCCTGACGGACTTGAGGGCCGGCGCCCGGAACTGCGACCGGGCCTCGCCCGGGGCCGCGCCGCGGTCCCCGGCCTCGAGTCCCAACCCGGCTGCGGCCGCCCCCAGGCCCGCGGCGGCGCCTAACTTGAGGAAATCACGCCGGCTTTGGCTCTTTGACTCGTCGTTCATGGGCCCTCCTGGGAACTGGATTTCGTAGGCTGCGCTAAAAGATCCTGACGGAGAGGCCGCCGAAGACCTGGACCCCGCCGCAATCGACCGCCTCGGAATGGGCGTCTCTTCTGACCCGGAGCGGGTCGTAAGTCGCATAGGTGATTAAAGATAAGGGTCCCGCGATGCGGGCCGAGACCGCCAGCATGACCCGGGGGGCGATCTTCGACGCCGAGAATTCGAGGTCGACCGTCCGCCAGGTCTCCCGGACGCTGTGGAAGCCCACGCCCGCCCCGGCCCGGAGGTCGACCGGCCCGAAGGCGAGCTGGTAGAAAAGGACGAGCGGCACCGTCCGGCGGCGGAACCGGAGCGGATAGAGATCGCTCGGTCCTTCGGCCACGCCGTCGTCGGTGAGCTGCGAGAATCCGGCGGTCGCGCCGATCGGGCCCTTGAGCTTGAGCCAGACGTCCCCGGCCAGGACAAGGCCCGGTCCATAGATCTGGCGATATGCGGACCCCGAAGGGAAGACGCCGCCCGCGCCGGCCGAGACGGCCAGCTCCTGGGCCGGCGCCGCCGCGGCCAGGCCCAGCGCGAGGACCGCCGCCCCCAAGAGGGCCGGGCGACGGGCGCTCACGGCCGCCCTCCCGGACCGCGTCCGGCCGAGGCCGACGCGAGCGCCGCGTCGGTCGGGACGATCTCCTCGGACCTGTTGCTCTCCAGGCCTGTCGGACCGACGGCCGTGATGACGTAGTAATAGGTCCCGTCGGCGCTGACGGTGTCGTCGGTGAAGGCGTTCCCCTCGACGGGCGCCGGGTTCAGCTTGACGTAGCCGAGATGCGGCGTGCTCGTCCGGTAGACGTTGTATCCCGCCGCGTCGGTTTGGAGCGCCCAATCCACGCGGACGGCCGCCAGCGCGTTGAAGAGAGAGCGGTAGGTGATCCGTTGGGCCATCGCCTCCACCGGCGTTCGCGGATAGCCCGCCTTGATGGGCTGGGCCAGCTCGGCCAGGAGCCCCAGGGAGGCCCGGGTGGCGCTGGTGAAGAAATCGGTCTGGAGCTTGTCCAGCGTGTCGGTCGTCCTGTGGTAGTAGGGATTCGTCAGGGGCTCGTCCTCGATGGCCAGGAGGGCCGGGTAGTTGTTGTCCCAGAAGGGCGAATGGTCGGAATAGACGAACGAAGCGTCGACCGTTTTCGTCGCTCCCAACGGGCCGTATCCCGCGGCGGCCGCGAGATAGAGGTCGGCCATCCATTCGGAAGGCGGATTGACGATGATCTGGAGGTCCTCCGGCATGGCGTTGGCGTAGGCGATCATGTCCAGGTTGATCACGCCGCGGATGCGCTCGCCGGCCGACCGGGCCGCGGCGGCGTAGGCCCGGCTGCCCCAGAGTCCCCATTCCTCGGCCGAAAAGGCGATGAAGCGGACGGTGTAGTCGAGGTCGTAGGGCGCCAGGATCCGGGCCGCTTCCACGACGGCGGCGGTGCCGCTGGCGTTGTCGTCGGCCCCGGGCGCCAGGGTCAGGCGCGTCGCGGAGGGAGAGGTCGAATCGTAATGGGCGCAAATGATGTAGATGTCGTCGGGGAACGTCTCCCCCGTCTTTTCGGCGACGATGTTGCGCGAGGTATAGCCGCCGGAGAACGTGAACGTTTCGAAACCGACCTCATCCAGGCTCAGGGCCGAGAACGTGGCGAAGAGGGCCTCGCCGGCCGACTCGCAGTTCGTGGTCGAGGCGTAACGGGTCTGGAAGTCCTGAAGGCTCTGGACGGTCGCGGTCAGGCTGGAGGTGGTCACGAGCCCGACCAGGGTCTCGACGAACGGGTCCTGAAGGGCGGCCGCGGCGGGGGCCGTGACGGACGTTCCCGTCACGGAAGGAACGACGGTCCGCGGCGCGAACGCCTTGCGCGGCAAGCCGGCCGGCACGGCCTCGGCGGCGTTCCCCGTCTCGGTCCAGAAGACCGCCGTCCCCGGCTCGACGGCGACGGCCCGGCCCACGGCCCGCAGCGCGGCCAGGGCGCCGGGAGCGTCCGTCCCGACGACGAGGAGGTCCCGCCGCCCGGCGGTCCGGTCGAGCACCGTGAACCGCACGCCTTTATTTCGAAGCAGGGCCAGGTCTTCCCGGTCGGCCAGGGCCAGGAGCGCGGTCGCGAGCTCTTGGCGCACGTCGACCTGGAGCCGGATGAGCAGGGGCACGGAGTAGCCTTGGCCTTTGGGGATCTTGATGAGCGCGACCGGCCCCCCGATCCGGGGGATGGCGGATGACGCGAGGAGAACTCCCGCGGCGAGCAGGACCGCGAGGACGATCCGGGTGGTCTTCATGTCCTTCATTAAATCAGATTTAAGTCCCGCCGGTCAACAGGGTATAATCGGCCCGGAGGCACGCTATGGCGAAGGAACACGAACGGCCTGATCCCCGTTTCATGCGCCGGGCCATCCGTGAGGCCCGCAGGAACCTCGCCCGGCCCGACGGCGGGCCGTTCGGGGCCTGCATCGTCAAGGACGGCAAGGTCGTGGCCGCGGCCAGGAACACCGTCCTCGGGCACGACGCCACCTGCCACGCCGAGGTCAACGCCATCCGCAAGGCCTCGAAAAAGCTCGGCACGTTCGACCTCTCGGGCTGCGAGATCTACTCGACGACCGAGCCCTGCCCGATGTGTTTCGGGGCCATCCATTGGGCCCGCATCGGCCGGGTCTGGTACGGCACGGCCATCCGCGACGCGGCCCGGGCCGGCTTCCACGAGCTGGCGATCTCCAACGCGAAGTTGAAGGCGCTCGGCCGGAGCCGGATCGCGCTCGTCCCGGGTGTCCTCCGCGACGAATGCCTCACGCTCTTCGAGTCCTGGTCCGCCCTGACGGACCGGAAGAGCTATTGACCTGGCGCTTGACAGCCGCTCCCCCGTTCCCTATAATCACGCGGACATGGACGCCCGTATCGAACCTCTGAACTCGCCCGCGGTGCCGTCCTCTCTGCTCCGGAACTGGTGGGCGGTCCCAACCGCCCGATAAGTCCGTTCCCCCCGCCCTTCCCCTTTCTTAGGGACAAGCCTGCCCGGCCACGGGTTTCTTGTCCCTGAACAGAGGCCCCCGTCGGCGAGACGGGTCAGGTACCATCGAAAGGACAGTGACCGCCATGCGCTTCGCGTCGCGAAAGGACGAATATCTGCCCAAGGCCTTCTACAACATCAAGGCCGATCTCCCCTTCCCCCCCCAACCGCCACTCCACCCGGGGACGAAAGAGCCCCTCAAGCCCGAAGACCTCGAACCCATCTTCCCCGCGGGGTTCATCCGCCAGGAGGGCGAAACGGCCCGGGACGTACCCATCCCGGAGCCCGTACTCGAAGCTTATTCCGTCTTCCGCCCGACGCCGCTCGTCGAGGCGACGGCCCTGCGGAAGGCCCTGGATACACCGGTCCGCATCTTCTACAAATACGAAGGCGCCGGGCCCGTCGGCAGCCACAAGACGAACACGGCCCTCATGCAGGCCTACCTGGCCTCGAGGGACGGGGTCAAGACCCTGGCCACGGAGACGGGGGCCGGCCAGTGGGGCTCGGCCCTGGCCTACGCCGGCTCGCGCTTCGGCATCGAAACCCGCATCTTCATGGTCCGCTCGAGCTTCCGCCAGAAGCCGGGGCGGCGCGTCATCATGGAGATGTTCGGCGGCCGGGTGCTCGAGAGTCCGGGACCGACGACGGAGGCCGGGCGCAGGTTCTACGACCGGGACGCCGACCACCCCGGGAGCCTCGGCATCGCCATCTCGGAGGCCGTCGAGGTCACGGTCCGGGATCCCGGCGTCAAGTACGCCCTGGGGTCGGTGCTCGACAGCGTCCTCATGCACCAGACCGTCATCGGCCTCGAGGCCGAAAAGCAGATGGCGGAGCTGGGCGCGGTCCCCGACACCGTCATCGGCTGCGTCGGCGGCGGCTCGAACTTCGCCGGCCTGGCCTTCCCCTTTGTCCGGCGCGTTCTCGCCGGCGAACGGAAGATCCGCTTCGTCGCCGTCGAGCCGGAAGCCTGCCCCACGCTGACGCGGGGCGAGTTGCGATACGACTTCGGCGACAGCGTCGGACTGACCCCCCTCCTCTTCATGCATACGCTGGGCATGGATTTCGTGCCGCCGCCCCTCCACGCCGGCGGGCTGCGCTATCACGGCATGGCCCCGCTCGTCAGCCATCTCGCGGCGTCGGGCCTCGTCGAGCCCGTCGCGGTGACCGAGCGGGCGGTCTTCGATGCGGGGGTGCTGTTCATGAGGACGGAAGGCATCCTGCCGGCGCCGGAGTCCGCCCACGCCATCGCCGCCGTCGTCGACGAAGCCCTGGCGGCGAAAAGGGACGGCCGGCCGGGGACCATCCTCTTCAACCTCAGCGGCCACGGCTTCCTCGACCTCGGGGCCTACGCGCGCGATGGCCGCGGCCCGAAAGCCTGAGGACGGCCAAGCCGTCGCCGGGCGCCGCGAGGAACGTTTTGCCAGACATAGCCGTCTTGTATTAAGGTATCCCGAGACCAACAGGAGGTTCGAACGCCCATGACCAAGAGATCCGCCTCAACGGCTTTCGCTCTCATCGTCCTGGCCCTCGCTGCGCTCGGCCCGCTCGCCGGGCCCCTTTCGGCCCGGCCGGCGGTCGCGGACGACCTGGCCGCGAAGATCGACGCCGTGATGTCCGCCGTCTACAAGCCCGGAGAGCCCGGAGCGGCCGTCATCGTCCGCAAGAGCGGCCGGACGGTCTTCCGCAAGGGCTACGGCCTGGCCGACCTCGAGTTCGGCGTGCCGGTCGCGCCCGACATGGTCTTCCGCCTGGGCTCGATCACCAAGCAGTTCACGGCCGTCTCCATCCTCCTGCTGGTCCAGGAGGGCAAGATCGGCCTCCAGGATGAGATCACGAAGTTCCTGCCCGACTACCCGACCCAGGGCCGGAAGATCACGGTCGAACACCTCCTGACCCATACCTCCGGGATCCAGAGCTACACGGACATGCCCGAATGGCTGCCGCTCTGGCGCAAGGACATGACCGTCAAGGAGCTCGTCGCCCTGTTCCAGGACAAGCCCATGACCTTCGAGCCCGGGGATAGCTGGGCCTATAACAATTCCGCCTACGTCCTGCTCGGGGCCATCATCGAGAAGGTCTCGGGCCGGACCTACGAAGCCTTTTTAGAGGAACGCCTGTTCAAGCCCCTGGGCCTGAAGAACACCTTCTACGACCATACCGACCGGATCATCCCCCGCCGGGTCCGCGGCTACGAGCGGGGCGAGGGCGGCTTCGTCAACGCGTCCTACCTCAGCATGACCCAGCCCTACGCGGCGGGCTCGCTCATGTCGACCGTCGACGACCTGGCCGCCTGGAGCGACGCCGTCTTCTCCGGGAAGCTCGTCCGGAAGGAGGGGCTCGCCAAGGCTTTCACGCCCTTCACGCTCGCGAACGGCGAATCGACGGGCTACGGCTACGGCTGGTTCGTCGCGGACTTCGCCGGCCACCGTTCGATCGAGCACGGCGGCGGCATCAACGGCTTCACCACATACGAGATGACCTTCCCGGAAGACGACCTCTTCATCGCCATCCTGACCAATAGCGCCATTCCGGGCCGCGATCCCGAGCCGCGGGCGGTCGAGATCGCCTGGCGGGCGCTGGGCCTCGCCCCGCCCGAGCGCAAGGCCGTCACGCTCACGGCCAAAGACCTCGACGCGGTCGCCGGCGTCTACGCCGACGCCCGGAAACAGGAATACTGGTTCAGCCGGGAGGGGGCCAAGCTCTTCGCCCAGCGACAGGGCGGCGCGAAGCCCGAGATCTACGCCGCCTCGGCGACGGAGTTCTTCCTCAAGGACAATCCGGCGCGGTTCACGTTCCTCAAGGACGCCGCGGGGCGGGTGACCGGCCTGCGGATCCAGGGCCGGATCGGGCCGGCCCAGGTCTTCGCCAGGACCGACAAGCCCCTGCCCGCCGTGAGGAAGGAGATCACGCT
>JBFYNT010000260.1:0-20614 GCA_041304225.1 Candidatus Aminicenantota bacterium | reverse complement strand
CGCACTTCGGGCAAGCCTTCCGCGCGCAAGGCACGCTGACCTCATGCGGTACTTGATGTCCGCATTTCGGACAGAGGCAGGTGCCGCCGGCTCCCGCTTTGGCGGGACCGCCCATTCGCCCTCGGCCTTGTCCGCCCCGGCCGCGTCCCCGGCCGTCGCCGGGCCCCATTCCGCCGCGTCCGCTTTTATTCATGATATATACCTCCTGATTCATTCCGTAGATCCCGCCTCGACAGCCGCGACCGCGCCCCCGGCAGCCCGGCATGGCGAAGTCTTCGCCTTCGAGACCTCCCCTGAGCCAGGCCTGGATGACCTCGCCCAGGTCGCCGGCCACGAACGGGATCACCCGGATCCCGTAAGAGGCAACGATGGCGTGCAAAGGCCTGGTGATCGCCCCGCACACCAGCGTTTCGACGCCGAGCTCGGCTAGGCGAAGGGCCTTCCGGACCGGCATGTCATCCGCCAGGGCTTCCTCCCTTTCGGCGACGATCCGTCCGGCTTCGATCTCGGCGACATGGAGGCGCCGCGCGGTGTCGAAGACCGGCGCGATCCGACGGTCCCAGGTCGCGAATGCCGCTTTCATCGTCCGGTCTCCTGCTTGTCGTTCACACCCGGATAAGAAGCCGTTATTGTGCCAACATCAAAGCGCAACACGGATTAATTCCAGGTCATTGCAATGTAATAAGTTAGGGCAATCCGCGAGGAGCGGGTGACCGCCTATAGAGTAGCGTATGTGCTACCTTATCAAAGTAATATTGTTGCGTTGACGCTACCGTCTGCGCCGGGGGCGCGAACGGCCGTCCTTTTCGGAAGGGACGATCCCCAGCTTCTTCATCCTGCGGAAGAGCGTCGTCTTGTGGATGCCCAGTTCCCTGGCCGCCGCCAGGCGGTTGAAGGCGTTCCGTTCGAGCGCGGCGCGGATGGCCTGGACGTCGAGGATATCGTGGGCGTTCCTCGCCTCGCCCTCCGGCCCCCTTCGCGCGCCGCGGGCCGTCAGCTCCTCGGGCAGATGCTCGAGGCCGATGGGTCCCTCGTTGCAGAGAATGAAAGCCCGCTCCACGGCGTTCTCCAGCTCACGGATGTTCCCCGGCCAATCATGGACCATGAGGAGGGACAGGGCCTCCGAAGTGATCCCGGTCACGGTCTTTTGCTGCAGCCGGTTGAACCGGGCGACGAATTGCTCCGCGAGCAGGGGGATGTCTTCCTTCCTGCGGCGCAGCGGGGGCAGCTCGATGCGGACCACGTTCACCCGGTAGTAGAGGTCCTCGCGAAAGACGCCTGCCCGCATCTGTTCGGCCAGGTCTTTGTTGGTGGCGACCATGATCCTCGCGTCCGAGCTCTCGGAACGGGTCCCCCCCAGCGGCTCGTAGGTCCGGTCCTGGAGGACCCGCAGCAGGCGGACCTGCAAGGCCGGGCTCACCTCTCCGATCTCGTCGAGGAAGAGCGTCCCTCCCCTGGCCAGGGCAAAACGGCCGGGCTTGTCCCTGTTCGCGCCGGTGAACGCCCCGGCCTTGTAGCCGAACAGCTCCGACTCCAGGAGCGTCTCTGGCAAGGCCCCGCAGTTGACGGCGATGAACGGGCCCCGGGGGCGGGGGCCGAGAGCGTGCACCGTCCGGGCCACCAATTCCTTGCCGGTCCCCGTTTCTCCGACGATGAGGACCGTGCTGGGGCTCGCGGCGATGGCGGGCAGGACCTCGAACACCCGTTGCATCAGGGGGCTCCGGCTGGTCAGCTCGCCGGCCCGGTATTTCCCTTCCAGTTCCCGGCGAAGTTCTTCGACCTCGGAGAGGTCGCGAAAGGTCTCGGCGCCCCCGGTCACGCGCCCGGTCTCGTCACGCAGCACGGCCGTGGAGACGCTGATCGGGATGCGGCTCCCGCTCGCGTCGATGATGAATCCGGACCTGCCGATGACCGGCTTCCCGGTCTTCAACGTCCGGCGCAGCGCGCATTCGGATTCGCACATGCTGGAACGGAAGACCTCCGAGCACCGCCGGCCCAGGGCCTCCCCGCGCGGGACCCCCGTGATCTGCTCGGCCGCCCGGTTGAACGAGGTGATGCGCCATTCCGGATCGACCGTAAAGACACCTTCCGAGATGCTCTCCAGGATGGCCTCGGTCGGGGCCCCGCGGCCCCAGGCGCCTTTCCGGGCTTTCGGCGGGCGCCTTGCGCGCGTTGATCTCAATAGCTATCCCCTATCACCCGGCGGTCCGGCCCGGGGCAGACTCAAGCCCGAACCTCATCATAGCCCTTCTCCGGCAGGCTGACAATTCCCGGGCCCTCATGGTCCAACGCGATCTCAAGCGGCGGGTTTGTCCGGGCCCGCAGCCCGGCCTCTGCCCCAGGCCATGAAGGTCTCGTAGAGGACCGGGACCATGATCAACCGGAGGAAGATGGCGAAGAAGAACCCGCCGATGTAGACGACGGCCAGCGGGCGATGGAGTTCCGAGCCCGTGGTGGTGATCAGGGCCATCGGCAGGAGCCCGACGATCATGACCATGTCGGTCATGAAGATGGGGCGGAACTTGACCATGGCGCCCTCGACGACGGCCTCCCGGAGGGAGGCCCCCTTGCGCCTCAGGTCGTTGATCTTGGCGACGAGGATGATGTCGTTCTGGGCGCAGATCCCGAACAGGGCGATGAGGCCGATCGTCGACGAGACATTGAGCGTCTCTCCGACGACGATCAGGGCGACGATGCCGCCGATGAGCGCCGAGGGGATGT
This sequence comes from Candidatus Aminicenantota bacterium, assembly GCA_041304225.1. Lineage (GTDB taxonomy): Bacteria > Acidobacteriota > Aminicenantia > Aminicenantales > Saccharicenantaceae > RBG-16-66-30. Next base: position 17,893 of record JBFYNT010000260.1, on the reverse strand, counting down.
TCAGGATGACCAGCAGGGCCTGCCGGACCGAGCCGAAGGACGAGAAGAGGATGACGAAGATGATCAGGAGGACCAGGGCCATCAACAGCGCCAGGTGCCGGAGGGCCCTTTGCTGGCTCTCGAATTGGCCGCCGAAGGTCACGTGGTATCCCGCCGGGAGGGAGACCTTGGCGTCGATCACGGCCCGGGCCTCCTCGACGAATCCGCCGATGTCCCGCCCTTCGATGTTGCACAGGATGATCTTCCTCCGAAGGAGGTTCTCCCGGAAGATCGTCTGCGGCCCCTCGTCCCTCCGGATCTCCGCGAGATCCGAGAGGGGGATGCGCTGGCCTCCGGGAGCATCGACGAGCAGGCTCCGGATGGCGTCCTCGTCCTGCCGGTAGCTCTCGGGCAGCCGGACCAGGACGGACGTGACCCGGTCGGTCTCGTAGACGTCGGTGGCCTCGACGCCGTTGAGCGCCGTTTCGACGAGGTCGGCGACCTGGCCGACGGAGATGCCGTGCAGGGCCATCCGGCCCCGGTCGAGCCGCAGGACGAGCTGCGGGATCCCCGAGGTCTGCTCGACCTGGAGGTCGGCCACGCCCCGGACGTGCTCCAGGGCGCCGCGGATCTCCTCGACCTTCTCGTTGAGGATATCGAGGTCCAAACCGAACAGCTTCACGGAGAGCTCGCCCTCCGTCCCGGTCAGCATCTCCGCCAGCTTGTTGGCGATGGGCTGTTCGAAGAGCACGGCCAATCCGGGAAGGACCTCGAGCCTCTCGCGCATGTCCTGCGTGATCTCCTGGAAGCCCCGTTTGCGATCCTCCCGGGGGAGGATCTCGATGTTGTAATGGCTGTGGCAGACGGGATGGACGTGTTCCGAGGCCTCGGCCGTGCCCGTCGTCCGGGTGACCGAAACGACCTCGGGGATCGACAGCAGGATGTTCTCCACGCGGATCCCCATCTTCACGGATTCCTCGAGGGAGGTCTCCGGGAGCATCACGGTCGAAGCCAGGATCGCGCCTTCGTCGAGCGGCGGCACGAACTCCTTGCCGAGGAACGTGAAGGCCACCCCGGCCAGGACGACGAGCCCGCCGAAGAGGGCCAGGATCAGTGTCTTCCTCTCCAGGGCCTTGTCCAGGACGGCCTTGTATTTCGAGGTCAGGAATTCCGTGACCGGGTCCCGCCGCGAGAGCCGGCGGCAGTTGACGAGGAACGTCGCGGCCAGGATGGGCTGCAGGGTGATGTTGAGGAGCATCGCCCCGAAGAGGGCGGCGGCCACGGCGAAAGCCGTCGGCCGGAACATGGCGCCCTCCAGGCCTTGGAGGGTCAGGAGCGGCAGGAAGACGAGGATGATGATCAGGCTGGCCGAGAAGAGGAACTTCCCGACGTCCTTGGCCGCCTCGGCGACGATCTCCAGGGGCGCGGCCCGGTCGCACTTTTCCCCGAGAAGCCTGTAGATGTTCTCGACCATGATGATGGAGCCGTTAGCCATCTTTCCGATGCCGATGGCCAGGCCCCCGATGGACATGACCGTGAGCTTGACCCCGAAGAGGTCCATGATGACCAGGGCGATGAGGATCGAGAAGGGAATGGTCAAGGAGGCGATCAGCGAGCTGCGCAGGTTCCACATGAAGAAGATCATGACCAGGACGATGAGGAAGATGCCTTCGAGGATGGTCACCTCGACGTGCCGGATCGATTTCACGATCAGGACGGACTGGTCGTAGAAGGCCTTGATCCCGATGCCCTCCGGAAGGTCGCGGCCGATCCGGGCCAGGGCAGCCTTGATATTCGCGATGGCCGTCAGCGTGTCGCCGCCGTACTGTTTCTCGACGGTGACGTTGACCGCCTCCCGGCCGTTGTGGCTGGCGGATTCCCGGCGGAACTTGTGCCCGATCCGGACCTCGGCCACATCCTTGACGAAGACCGGGACGTTGTTCCGGGACGTGATGACCGTCTCGCGGAGATGGTCCAGCGTCTCGATCCGGCCCTCGCCCTTGATCAATATCTCCTGGGCCGCCAGGGGGATGATCCCGCCGCTGAAATTCCGGTTGCCAGCCTCGATCGCCTCCTTGACCTCGGCGATGGTGATGCCGTAGTTCTTGAGCATCTCGGGCTTGAGGAAGACCTGGAACTGGCGGATGAACCCGCCGAGGTTGATGACGAACGAGACGCCCGGCACGCCCTGGAGCTGGTAGCGGATCGTCCAATCGGCGACCGAACGGAGGTCCATCGGGTCGACCGTCTCGCCGCCGATGACGGCGAATTCGAAGACCTCCCCCATGCGCGAGGAGACGGGGCCGAGGACGGGCGGAGAGGTCCCGAGAGGCAGGCGGCCGGCGACGAGCTCCAGCTTGCTGGTCACGATCTGCCGGGCCATGTAGATGTCCGTGCCCCAGGCGAACTCGACGGTCACGACGGAATCGCCGGTCGTCGACTCGGACCTGACCCGCATCACGCCGGGCGCCCCCGACAGCAGGCTTTCCAGGGGGAAGGTGATGAGCCGCTCGACGTCCTCCGAGGCCATGCCCGAATTCTCCGTGATGATGTTGACCAGGGGAGCGTTGAGGTCAGGGTAGATGTCCTTGGGCATCCGGAAATAGGTGACCACGCCCCACAGGCAGACGAGGGCTATCAGAAAGACCGTGAGCAGCCGATGCTTCAAAGCGAAGTCGATGATCCTGTCGATCATGGGCGTCCCTCCGTGAACGAAGCTTTACGGGGCCGTGAGACGGGGTTCCTCAATGGACGTGGACCCCTTGGATGACCTGGCTGTTGAGCTTGGATTTCAGCTGGAAGTTCCCCTTGGTGACGACCCGGTCCCCGGCCGCGAGCCCGCCCACGACCTCGATCGAGCCGTTCATTCTGGCCCCCGTGACGACGACTCGGGGAAAGAATTCGCCGCCCCGGGCGACGAAGACGATCTTCCGGTCGCCGTCGTCGAGGACGGCGGCCTGGGGCACGGTCAGGGCCCGGGCCTGGCGGTCGAGGAGGATGCTGAGGGAGGCGAACATGCCCGGCTTCAGCCGGTACCCGTCGTTGCCGACCTCGGTCCGGACGGTGACGGTCCTCGTCTCCTCCTTGATCACGTCCCCGATGTACAGGACCCGGCCCTTGAAAACGAGGTCCGGATAGGCGGGTACGGTCACGTCGACCTCCTGCCCTTTTTGGACGGCGGCGATGTCGCGCTCGTAGATGTCCGCGTCGACCAGGAGGACGCCGGGATCGAGCACGGTCAGGATCTCGGTCGTCTGGTCGACCATGGCGCCGAGGCTGACGTTGTTGTCGACGATCCGCCCCGCGAGGGGAGCGTAGAGGGCGATCGTGGGGTTGATCTCGTGCGTTTCCGCCGCCCGCTTGACCTGTTCCTCGGTGAAGCCCAGGACATGGAGCTTCTTCTCGGCGGCATTGAGGCTGGCTTCGGCGACCTTCCGCTCGGCCTCGGCGGCCTGGAGGTTCTTCCCGGCGCCGGCGCCGCGGTCGAACAGGCGCTTCTCCCGTTCGAAATTGCCCGTGGCCAGCTCGAAATCGGCCCGGGCCTTGAAGTACGCCGACTTGGCCTCGCCCACGGCTTCGCTCTGGAGCGTGACGAGCTCCTGGCCCGTCTTGACCCAATCCCCAGGCCGGACATGGATCGCGGCGATCCGGGCGGGGAACGGATAGCTGACGATGGCTGTCCTGAAGGGACTGGCGAGGACTTTCCCCGTCGCCCGCAGATGGGAGGACATGGGCTGGTAGGTCGCCTCGGCGGTCTCCAGTTCGACGGCCTTGGCCTCGTTCTCCGTGAGGCGAAGGGATGTCGTGTCGTCCCAGCCCCGGCCGAGGCCGCGGCCGAGTCCCCGGCCGGGCCCCTGACCGTCGCGCGGGCCGCCTCCGGCGCCACTCCGGCCCTTGGCCCCGGGGCCCCCTCTCTGGGGGGCATCCTGGGACAGCGCGGCTCCGCCGTCGGCCGCCGGCCGGCTGTCGTGTTTCGAGCAGGCCTGGCCCGCGAGGGCCAACGAGATCGAAAGAAGAGATATGAGCAGTCGCTTATTTGTCATGGCCGTCTCCTTCGAGGGGCTCTCCGATCGACCGTTCCAGCGAGGCGATCGTGAGGCTGTGATTGTAGAGCGCGTCGGCGTAGGCTTTCCGGGCCTCGAGCAGGCTCCGCCTCGCGTCGATGAGCTCGATGCCGCCGATCTCGCCCTCCTGGAAGCTGAAGAGGATGAGGTCGTAGGCGTCCTGGGCCTGGGTCAGGATCTCCTTCTCGAAGAGGGCGATCTGGTCCGCGGCCGCCCGGGCGTTCAAACAGGCTTCGTCGACCTCGAGGCTGACGCGATTCGCCAGGTCCTCGGACTGCCGCTCCAACGACCGGATGTTGGCCCGGGCTTCGGCGATCCGGCCCCGGGCGGGCTGCCAAAAGAACAGCGGGATGGGGAAAGACAGCGTGAAGTCCCATGTCGTCGTTTCCCCGGCCAGGCGATGGCGCGCCACGCCCAGGTCGAAATCGGGCAGATAGCTCAAGACCGCCTCGGTCTTCCGGCGCTCCTCCTTGGCCAGCCCGGCCCGAGCCCGAGCGATCTCGGGGCGGGACCGCAGGGCGCGCTCGACGAAAATGTCCCGGTCGATGGCCACAGGGGCGCGGACGAGGTCTCCCCGGATCTCGACGGGTTCGAGCTTGGCCCGGCCCATGAGGTAATTCAGGCGGGCCTTGGCCAGGAGGACGTCGTTGGCCGCGAGCTTGACCGCGGTCGCGGCCAGGGAGGCCTCGACCCCGGCCCGGACGACCTCGAGCCTGGCGACGTCGCCGGCGTCGTACTTGGCCCGGGCTTTTTCCAGGAAATCTCGGGCGAGCTCGAGGTCTTGGGCCGCGTACTTGCGCTTCTCTTCGGCCAGGAGGACGCCATAGAAAGTCTCCTTGACCTGGTAGACGATCTCCAGCCGGAGCTTGTCCTTGTCGGCGAGGGTCTCCCGCGACTCGAGGGAGGCGATCTTGCCGCGGAGCGCCCGGCGGCCCGGGAACTCGACGGTCTGGCTCACCCCGAAATAGGACTCGCCCGATCGCCCAAAGCTCAACAGACGCGGCTGGAGGTCCGAGTCATAGGCCAGCGATGGCTGGGGGAATTCCTTGGCCTGGCTGACCCTGGCCAGGGAGGCCTGATGATCCGCTTCGGCGGAGAGCCAGAGCGGGTTGCGCGAAAGCGAGATCTCGATGCATTGGCCGAGGGTCAGCGACGACGGCCCCTCGTCCGCCTCCAGCCCCGAAGGGCCGAGGGCCAGCAGGACGGCCGTCACCGCGGTGAAAAGACGCATCCACATCGTCATGTCTCCTCCTTGAGTTCATACAGAAGCCCAGCGGTCCGGGGACCGGACACATGGGGATCGCAGGGAGGCTTCAGGCCTGAGGCGGGGACCGCGAGCAGAGGGCGAAGACGACCGTTTCGCTCACGAAACTCAATTCGGCCGGAACCAGGGTTCCCCGGCACAGGAGCGAGGGCAGGGCGAACACGACCCCTGGGCCCGTCGCCATCGACGAGGTCAGGAAATGACAGGCCGGACAGTCGTTCCGACCGCAGAGGCCGGTCTCGGTATGGAAGAAGTTGATGCCCAGGGCGACCGCGGCGAAGGCCAGCAGGAAGAACCAGCGAAGGCCGGACCGGGCGAGCGACTTGGTCGTCACGGGGCTTTTATACCTCAGGACAGAGCGGATAGTCAACGCCGTCCGGTTTGATTCGGCCTCCCGAATCTGCTATTTTGGCGGTCTGACCGAGTTCTTTAGGAGGTTCTCATGACCCGGAATATCCTGCCCCTGCTCTTCGCCGCGACGGTCTTCCTGGCCGGCTCGGTCCTGGCCCAGGCCCCCGCCGCCAATCCCAAGGTCCTGCTCAAGACGAGCCAGGGCGACATCACCATCGAGCTCTTCCCGGCCAAGGCGCCCATCACCGTCAAGAACATCCTGGATTACGTCGAGGCCAGGTTCTACGACGGCCTGATCTTCCACCGGGTCATACCTAACTTCATGATCCAGTGCGGCGGCATGGACGCCGAGATGCATCAGAAAACGGGCAACGCCCCGATCAAGAACGAGGCCGGGAACGGCCTCAAGAACGCCCGCGGCAGCGTGGCCATGGCCCGGACCAACGTCGTCGACAGCGCCACCAGCCAGTTCTTCATCAACCTCAAGGACAACGCCTTCCTGAACTACAAGAACGACACGGTCGAAGGCTTCGGTTACTGCGTCTTCGGCAAGGTCGTCGCCGGCATGGACGTCGTCGATGCCATCGCCAAGGTCCCGACCGTGAGCAAGCGCGGCCACGGAGACGTCCCCCTGGCGCCGATCACCATCCTCTCCGCTACGGTCGTCAAGTAGCGCCCGGCGCTCGTGTTCAATACGATCTTCGCCTTCGTCCACCTGGGCGGCCTCCTGGCCGCCCTGGTATACGCGTTCCTCTCCTTGGCCCGGGGCAACGTCGCCCGTTTCGCCCTCATCCTGGCTCTCCTGGCCATCTACTATATCTTCATGCTCCACCCCGCCGTCAAAAAGGAGATCGCGCGCCGCCGCTCGTTGAAAGGCTGATCCCGGGGGCCGCATTTACTTTTGGTCCGGAACGGCCTATTATCTCGGTGGAAGATGTATGCCCCGAAAGGAGACTCCTGGGTCCATGCTGAAAATCCGCCCCGTCGCGATCGCGGCTCTCGTTCTCCTCGTCGCTTTGGCCGCGCCGGCGCAAGACATTGATAACCATCTCAAAACCGGCCTCAAAGCGATCAGCCCGTCGGAGGCCTACGACATCGTCAAGACGCTGGCCCTCCCGGAATACGCCGGCCGCCTGACGGGGCACGCCGGCTACACCGCCGCCGCCCAGTGGGCGGCCAAGAAGCTGGCCGCCTGGGGGCTCAAACCGATCTCGGGCAAGGACGGCTACCTACAGCCGTATCCGTCGCCGTATACGATCGTCGACAGGGCCGAGATGACCGTGCTCCTGCCCGACGGCCCGCCCGACCCGGCCAAGGGCCAGGCCTATAAGGAAATGAAGCTCGTCCCCGAGAAGGACTTCCTGCCCCTCCTCTATTCTGACAGCGGCGACAGGACCGCCGAAACGGTCTTCGCCGGCTGGGGGATCTCCGCCCCCGAGATCGGGTACGACGACTACGCCGGGCTCGAGGTCAAGGGCAAGTTCGTCCTCTGCTTCCGCGGCACGCCCGACCGCGATCCCCGGTACGTCCACTTCGACGAGCATCGGACCCGGATGACGGCCGCCCGGGACAAGGGCGCGCTCGGCATCGTGTACATCTACGACGACATCGCCTCCAATCCCAACGGCGACTATCTCGAAGGCTTCACTCCGGCCATGATCCACATCAAGGTCATGGACTCGATCCTCAAGGAGACCGGCTCGACCGCGGCCGACCTGAAGAACGCCCTGACGACCTACAAGCGGCCTATCTCGTTCCCGCTCAAAACAAAGATCCGCCTGGCCGTCCAGTCCCGGCATTTTCCCCAGGCCGTCGGCTATAACGTCGTCGGGTACGTCGAAGGCTCCGACCCGCGGCTCCGCCGCGAGTGCGTCGTCATCGGCGGCCACTTCGACCACACCGGCGCCCACATGGGCCTGCTCTTCCCCGGCGCCGACGACAACGCCAGCGGCAGCGCCTCGGTCATGCAGGCCGGCAAGGCCATCTCCGCCCTGGCCCGCAAGCCCAAGCGCTCGGTCGTCGTCGCCCTCTTCGGCGGCGAGGAGCTCGGGCTCCAGGGCTCGACCTGGTTCGTCGACCACGTGCCCGGGCCTTTCGACAAGGTCGCGGGCATGCTCAACTTCGACATGACCGGCGAGGGCGACGGGCTCTGGGGCGCCGTCTCGGCCGAGCCGCCCGGCTTCAAGAAGGCCATTGAGACTGCCGACGCCACCGTCAAGATCCTCGGCGGTCTCGGCGTCATCTCGGGCGTCGGCGTCCGCGGCTCCGACTTCGCGCCCTTCTTCCTGAAAGGCATTCCCGCGGCCAGCTTCGGCTCGAACGGACCGCACCTGGCCTATCACCAGACCGGGGACACGATCTACCGGATCAATCCCGACATCATGGCCGACGCGGCCAAGCTGGCCTTCCTGGCCGCGCATATTTGGGCGGACCGCTGAGGACCACGGTGAAGATCGCCAAGGAAGGCCTCCGTTTCATCCTCCCCGCGGCCGGGCTGGCCATTCTCCTGGGAGCGCTCGGCCTCGCGGCCTTGGCCTTGCTCTTCTTCCTCCTGGCCTGCGCCTTCACCTTCTTCTTCCGCGATCCGGACCGCGTCCCGCCGCCGGGCGAGCACCTCGTCGTCTCGCCCGCCGACGGCGAGGTCCTCGGCGTCGAATCGCTCGAGGCCCATCCGGCCTTCCCCGGTCCCGTTTCGCGGGTCACCGTCTTCCTCTCGCTCTACGACGTCCACGTCGTCCGCTCGCCGCTCGCGGCGACCGTGGCCTCGGTCGACTACCACCCCGGCAAGTTCCTGCCCGCCTACAAGCCCGAGGCCGGGGAGCACAACGAGTCGAACACCCTGGTTCTCAAGGGCGGCCGGGCCGACGTGGTCATGAAGATGATCGTCGGCGTCGCCGCCCGCCGCATCAAATGCTTCGTCCGGCCCGGCGACGCGGTGGCGCGCGGCGGCAGGGTCGGCCTGATGTTCTTCGGGTCGCGGGTCGAGCTGACCTTCCCCCGGAACGTCGTCCTCACGGTCGGTCTCCACGACAAGGTGAAGGCCGGCCAGACCGTCATCGGCGAGGTCCAGCCATGAGATCTAAAAGAGTCCAGACCGGCGTCAGCGTCCTGCCCAGCCTGTTCTCGCTGACCAACCTGTTCTTCGGCTTCATGAGCGTCCTGCTGACCTTCCACGGGCGCTACCGGATGGCGGCCATCCTCATCATCATCGCGGCCCTCATGGACGGGCTCGACGGACTGGTCGCCCGGGCCACCCATACGCCGTCCGACTTCGGCGTCGAGCTCGATTCCCTCGCCGACGCGGTCTCGTTCGGGCTGGCGACCTCCGTCCTCCTCTACTTCTGGGGCCTCGAGACGGCCGGGACGCCGGCCGTGTTCTTCAGCTTCGTCTTCCTGACCGCCGGCGTCCTCCGGCTGGCCCGCTACAACGTCCGGAGCAAGATCCCGTCGGACCGCAAGCACTACCAGGGCCTGACCGTGCCCTCGGCGGCCATGTTCATGGGCGCCATCGTCAACTTCCACCCCATCCCCCTGGCCACGCGGGAATCGGGCTTCCTCGTCGCCGTGATCATGCTCCTCGTCTCCCTGTGCATGGTCAGCACCCTGCCCTACCCGAACTTCATCAAGGCCTTCATCGGCCAGCGGATCAACATCCGGACCGCCCTCTTCGTGGCCGTCTCCCTCTTCGGCGTCCTGTTCTACGCCCGCTATTTCATGCTCCTCTACTTCGGGCTGAACGTCCTATCGGGACCGACCGTCGCCCTGGTCCGCTTGCTCCGGAAGCACCCCCGGAAGAGAGCCGAGCCCAAGGTCAATCCTTCGTGAAGACGCGGAAGGGATGGGTCGCGCGAAGCTGAACCGGGCCCGCGTCGCGGCGGCGGCCGCCGTCGTCCTCGCCGGCGCCGCGGGCCTCGTCCTCCTCATCCGGACCCTCTTCCCGCCCGGCGCCGCCGCGCCGCCGGAGCCCGCTCCCCCCGTCCCGGTCTTCGCCTCGCCGGCCGAACCGGTCCTCGTCGAGGAGAAGATGGTCATCCCGGCCCGCTCGACCCTGGCCGAGCTGCTCAAGCGCCGAGGCTTCACCGACCGCGAGGTCCACGATCTCAGGGAGGCGGTCAGGCCGGTCTACGACCTGGGCAAGATCCGGGCCGGGCAGGAGCTGCGGCTGGCCTCCCTCCCCGGCGGGCCGTGGCGGCGGCTCGAGTACGACATCGACGAGACGCGCTATCTCGTCGTCGGCCGGAAGGAGGGGCGGATCGAGGCGGAGATGAAGTACGTTCCCGTCGAGTTCAAACCCGCCTTCGTCTCCGGCGTCATCGAGGACAGCCTCGTCGCCGCCCTCAACAAGGCCGGCGAGGAGGACAGCCTGGCCATCGACATCGTCGAGCGCTGTTTCGGCTGGGACATCGACTTCCACACGGACCTGCGCAAGGGCGACAGCTTCCGCGTCTATGTCGAGAAGCGCTACCTCGACGGCCGCTTCGCCGGCTACCGCGACATCCTGGCCGCCGAGTTCGTCAACGAGGGGCGGGTCTACCGGGCCTTCCGTTTCGTCTACCCCGACACCAAGGCCGCCGACTACTTCGACGAGAACGGCGGCTCGCGGCGCAAGGACTTCCTCCGCTCGCCGATCAAGTTCGCCCGGATCACTTCGCGCTTCACGTCCAGCCGGTTCCACCCCATCCACAAAATATACAGGCCCCACTACGGCGTCGATTATGCCGCTCCGATCGGGACGCCGGTCCAGGCCACGGCGGACGGGACCGTGACCTTCGCCGGCAGGGACGGGGAAGCGGGCAACGCCGTCAAGATGACCCACAAGAACGCCTACGCCACGGCCTACCTCCACCTGAGCCGCTTCGGTCCGAGCGTGCGCAAAGGGGCCACGCTCAAGGGCGGGGACATCGTCGGCTACGTCGGATCGACGGGCGGCTCGACCGGCCCGCACCTCGACTACCGGATCTACTACCACGGCAGCCCGGTCAATCCGCTGGGCCACAAGTTCCAGCCGGCCGATCCCCTGCGCAAGGAATTCCTCGAGGACTACAGGAAGGAGGTCGGCAGGTTGAGCGTCGCCCTCCGCCTCCCGGAGGTCGTCCGGACCTATTCGGCCGGCTTCAGTTTTTGATCTTCCCGCCGCCGCCGCCGCTCTTGGATTCCCCGCCGCGCGAGGATGACGCGGACCGCTCGGAGGATCCCCGGCTCGAGGCCGGGGCCGACGACGCCGACGGCGAGGAGCTCGTGCCACCGGCGTACGCCCCGCCGGTCGAGACGGCCGGCCCGTAGCTCACGCCGTACGAGGTCAAGTGCGGCGCGAGGCCTCCCGCGCGCTCCCTGTCCCTCGAAGAGAACTTCAGCTCGGGGCAACGCACCTCGTTCCGGACGCTCGAATACTCGATGTGGACGCCGAGCTCGCGGGCGATGCGCAGGTCGGGATTCCAGTCGCGGAAGCGCGGGGCCGGCGCTTCCATCCGGCCGGCGGGCGGGCCGGTCCGGACGTCGGTCGCGGCCCCGGGCGCCGCGACCTTACGCGGGGAGGTCACGGGCCCGTCGATGCCGTGAAAGACGCGGGCCGCCTCCCGGCGGGGGTCCGCGTAGATCCGCGGCGCCGGCGTCTCGCCGGCGGGGAGCGCGGTCCGTTTCGAGACCCGGTCGAGCGTCAGGGCCTTTTCATGGACGGCGGGCGAGCGGAGGTCGCCCTTGGCCACGATCACCAGCCGGCGCGTGACCGCGTCGGCGCCGGCCCGGACCCGGGCGTCGCCGCTCTGGTAGGCCTCGGTCACTCTTTTGACGACGGCCTTGAGCTCCCCGGGTATGGGCAGGTTATGGGAGTCCGGCTGCTTCAGCGCGTCCTTGCGGACGACGGTCCTCCCGGGCGAGCGGGTCGTGAGCGGGCCGTTGACCCAGTACGGGGAATAGGAGAGGCCGTCGCCGGACCAGCCCAATCCCGAAGCCCAGTAGGAGCCGTCGTACATCCAGTCGTAAAGACTCCAGGGGCGCCAGGCGGCAAAGCCGAAGTAGAAGTCCCAGGCCGCCCAGGCCGGGGCGAACATCGAACCGGGGAGCCAGAACCAGCCGCGCTTGGCGTCCCATTGCCAGACGCCGAGATGATAGGGGATCCAACCCCAGGGCTCCTGCGGCACCCAGAACATCTGACCGGCGGCGTAGGACCACTGGCCGTAATAATACGGGCTCCAGCCCCACGGATAGGCCATGTTGTCGATGAACGGCCGCCAGACATAGCCGTAGAGATCGTCCCAGAGCCATTCGCCGTAACGGTTGCCGTAGGTCTGGGCGAAGTAGAAGACGGCCGGCGGCAGCTTCTGCAGGGGCTTGGGCAGGGCGGTCAGTCCTTCGTGGAGCTCGTCGAAATGGGCATTGACATCGTCGTTCCAGAGCTCGAAAGCCGTTCCGCCGATGGCCGCGGCCAGCTCGGACTGATGGTCTTGCAGGACGATCAGGCGCTCGCCCTTCTTCACCGTCCGGTCGTCGAGGAGGTCGGCGTCGGCCCCGAAGAGGACCTGGGCCCGGCCGTACCGGACCTGGGCCTCGGTCGTCCCGTCGGCGGCCGCGGAGACGAACGCGACGGAGTTGTGCTTCATCTTGACCGCCGCGTTGGGCGTCAGGACCTGGAACATCTCCTTGCGGTCGTATTCCTTGTACATGACATAGACGCGGCCCCGGCCGAGGCTCAGGACGGACAGGGCCTCGAGGCTGCTGAGGCTGCGGGCCATGATGGTCTCGATCCGGACCTCGGTCTCGACATCGAGACGGACGACGGTCCCGGTGTCGAACTGGATCTCGCAGCGCCGGTCGGACGAGGTCCGGACGGTGTCGCCGGGGCCGACGGGCAGGTTGAGGACCGCCGTCTCGGGCTCGGTCAGGCCTTCGCGGACGATCGTGGGATCGGTCCCGCCGGGCGTCGGCTCGATGTAGCTGATGTGGCCGAAATAGAAGTCCTTAGGGCCGCCGACGACACGGTAGTGACCGGCCGCCCAAAGGCCGATCGACGCGGCCAAAAAGACCGCCAATCCGACGACCCTTCGCTTCCCCCCGTTAGTCATGGCCCTCTCCTCATTCCTAACGATCTGATTTCCTTAAATATAATAGCACGATTCGTGCCAATCCCCTCCCCTGGAGATCTGGCCACGCCATCCGCGAAGTGTCCCCTAAAAGGGACTGAGGGGATAACGAACTGTCCGTTATTTTTACCTTCCCGAGCGAAAAAAGCATACAATGTCCTCGCAGGTCCGAGGACATCATGACACCGCCGAAATTCCGGAATCCCGTGCCGACCGTCGACATCATCATCGAGGTCCCGGCCGGACGCGGCCGGCGGGGCATCGTGCTCGTCGAGCGGAAGAACCCGCCGCCCGGCTGGGCCCTGCCGGGCGGCTTCGTCGACTACGGCGAAACCCTCGAAGCGGCCGCCGTCCGGGAGGCCCGCGAAGAGACCTCGCTCGAGGTCGAGCTCCTGGGCCAGTTCGGGGCCTACTCCGATCCGGACCGGGACCCGCGCCTGCACACGATCTCGACGGTGTTCGTGGCCCGGGCCTCCGGCACCCCCCGGGGGGGCGACGACGCCCGTTCGGCGGTCGTCGTCGATCCCCGCGACCGGAGCCTGCCCTTGGCTTTCGATCACCGCCGCATCGTCGACGACTATCTCCGCGCCCGGAAAGGATGGTCCCCATGCCGGAAGCCGACAACGCCGACCTCGTCGAAGCCGCGAGCGCCCAGGGCCCGTTCGAAGCGGACTTGATCAGGAACTTCCTGGCCAGTCACGGCGTCATCTCCATCGTCCGCGGCCGCACCGCGCCTTTCGTCTATCCGCTGACCGTCGACGGGATGGCCGAGTTCAAGATCTTCGTGCAGCCGTCCGACCTCGAAAAGGCCCGCGACCTCCTCGCGGCGATGCCTTCGCCCGACGGCGAAGACGGCCCGCCGGACGCGGCCTGAGCCCTTCGCGGGCCCCCTCCGCAACCGCTGGGGGCTCCCCCTTTGTCCCCGCCCAGTTTTAGGGCCCCTCCTTTTTCTCTTTATTTGGGCTTTTTTTGCTTGACAATAGCTGTCGAGATTCATATATTTGGGAAGAAACGGGACAAACCGGGACAACAGAGAAATGGCGAATATCCTCATCGGCAGCTACACCGCCCGCCTCGACGCCAGCGGCCGCATCAAGATCCCGGAAAAATTCCGCGAGGTCATCGAGCAGGTCTACGGCAAGGACCTCTTCGTCACTTCCCTCTCCGACGACTCCATCAAGATCTATCCGCTGTCCGTGTGGCTGGGCATGACCGATCTCACGTCCGACGGCGCCCTCCACCTCCGGCCCGACGTCCGCAAGTTCATGCTCCGCGTCAACCGGAACGGCTCGCGGCACGAGCTCGACTCCAAGGGCCGTGTCCTGATCAGCCAGGCCCTGCGGGAAAAGGCCCGGCTGCGCGATGAGGTCGAGGTCCTGGGCCTGTCCAACCACCTGGAGATCTGGAACAAGGACGTTCTCGACGGGACTCTCGAGGAGAAACCGCTCTCGGACGAGGATTTCGAGAGCATCGCCCGCCTCATCCCTCGAGGAAAGCCGGAATGACGGAGAAGGGACATTGCCCCGTCCTCCCCACGGAAGTCCTCGAATGTCTTGACGCGGGGCGGGCCGGAGTCTATCTCGACTGCACCCTGGGACTGGCCGGACACGCCCTGTCGATCCTGGAGAGGAATCCCCGGGCCCGCCTGGTCGGCCTGGACCGCGATGGCCAGTCCCTGGAGATCGCCCGCGAACGGCTCAAGCCCTACGCCAAGCGGGTCACTCTCTTCCAAGCGGACTTCAAGGACCTCGACGCGCTCGACCTGCCTTTCGACAAGGTCCGGGGCGTCCTGGCCGATCTGGGCATCTCGTCCTTCCAACTCGATTCCCCGGAGCGCGGCTTCAGCCACACCCACGAGGGCCCGCTCGACATGCGCATGGACCAGAGGACGAAAACGACGGCCGCCAAGGTCCTCCACACCTACACGGAGCAGAGGCTGGCCGAGATGTTCGCCCGTTACGGCGAGCTCGGCCAGACCCGGCGCCTGGCCCGCGAGATCGCCCACCTGCGCAAGCTCGGCCGGCTCGAGACGACGGGCGATCTCCGGCTGCTCATCGAGCGCATCTACCGGTGGCGCCCCCAGAAGGGCCGGATCCATCCGGCGGCCAAGGCCTTCCAGGCGCTCCGCATCGAGGTCAACGGCGAGCTCGAAGGGCTCGGGGCGTTCATCGAAGGCGCGGTCCGGCGCTCGGCGAAGGGCACCCGCTTCGTCGTCATCTCGTTCCACTCGCTCGAGGACCGCATCGTCAAGCGCGCCTTCCACGCCCTGGCCGCGCCGGACGAGGGGGCGCCCCTCCTCTCCCCGGTCACCAAGAAGCCTCTGACGGCCTCCGACGAGGAGGTCGCCGCCAATCCCCGGGCCCGGTCGGCCAAGCTGCGGGCCGCGGAGAGGATCTGATGGTCCGCCGCAAGCTCAACCTGAAGGGCATCGCGATCGTCGCGGCCTCGGTCGTCCTGGGCGTCGGCATCCTGACCTTCTACGTCTGGTACCAGACCGAAGCCGTCAAGCTCGGGCTCGACCTGGCCAAGAGCGAGGCCCGCATCCGCGAGCTCGAGCTCTCGATCGAGAGCCTCCAACTCCGCCGGGCCGCGCTCCTCGACCCCCGCCGGGTCGAGAAGATCGCCCGCGAGGATCTGGGTCTCATCGATCCCCCGGACGCGGAGACCGTCTACGAGAAAAGGGAGCCCTCCCGCTGAGGGACCGGACATGAGAACCTTCTACGAGAACGACATCCGCCGGCGGACCAAGGTCCTGACCGCGATCCTTGCCGCCTGGGCCCTCATCGTCGCCGCCCGTCTCGTCCAGGTCCAGGTCTTCGGCCACGCCCGGGCCAAGGCCGTGGTCCTCCGGCAGACGCTCGACGAGACGCCCATCGAGCCGCGGCGCGGCAACATCCTCGACCGCAACGGCGAGGTCCTGGCCTGCAGCCTCCCCTCCCCTTCGGTCTACGTTCGGCCTGTCGCCAAGGAGACGCCGGACGCGATGAGGCGCAAGGTCCAGACCCTGAAGCGGGAGCTCGGGCTTTCCGAGAAGGAGGCCGCTCTCGTCCGGGACCGCCTCACGGCCGGTTCGGCCTACACCTACGTGAAGCAGAAGGTGACCGAGGAGGCCGCCGACCGGGTCATGGCCCTGAAGCTCCCGGGAGTCGGGCTCGAGCCGGGGACGCGTCGCCACTATCCGCTGGGTTCTCTCGCCGCGCAGGTCCTCGGAGGCATCAATCTGACGGGCGATTCCAGCCGGGGCATCGAATACCGCTACGGCAAGCTCCTCGCCGGCAAAAAAGGCCGCCAGATGAGCTACCAGGTCAACGGCGGCCGTGATTATCAGACACGGATCATCGAGCCCCCCGTCCCCGGAAAGGACCTGGTCCTGACGATCGACGCGACGATCCAGTACATCGCCGAAAAGGAACTGGAACGGGCCGTGGCCGAGCACGACGCGGCCTGGGGCACCGTCGTCATCATGGATCCGGCCTCGGGCGATGTCCTGGCCATGGCCAGCTGGCCGACCTGTGATCCCAACACCTTCCAGGGGTCCGAAGAAGCCCGGCTGAACCGTCCCGTGGGGATCTCTTACGAGCCCGGCTCGACCTTCAAGATCATCACCGCGGCGGCGGCCCGGGAGCGCGGCCGCGTCGGCTTCGGCGAGGTCTTCGACTGCTCCGCCGGCTTCATCCGGGTGGGCGGCACGACCATCACCGACCACGAGCGAGAGCATGTGCTGAGCTTCCCCCAGGTGCTCATCAAATCCTCCAACGTCGGGACGGTCCTCTTCGCCCAACGGCTGACCATCCCCGAGTATTACGAAACCATCCGGGCCTTCGGCATCGGGACGAAGACCGGGATCGAGCTGCCCGGCGAGGAATCCGGCTGGCTCAAGCCCCCGGACAAATGGAACCGGAAGAGCTCGCTCCCCCACATCGCCATCGGCTACGAGGTCATGGTCTCGCCGCTCCAGATGCTGCGGGCCATGAACGTTTATGCCACGGGCGGCCGGCTCGTCCGGCCCCGGATCGTCCGGCAGGGCCTCCCGGAGGCCGAAGGAGCCGGGGACGGCGAGGCCCCCGTCCGGGTCATCGCCGTGAAGACCGCCGCCGACCTCGTCGAGCGCGTCTTCGAGGCCGTCGTCGAAGAGGGCACGGCCAAGGGCGGCCGGCTCGACGGCTTCCGGATCGCCGGCAAGACCGGGACCGCGAAGAAATACGATCAGGCCGCCGGCGCCTACACCAAGAACTACACCGCCTCCTTCGTCGGATTCACGCCCGTCGAGAAACCGCGGCTCAGCATGATCGTCGTGCTCGATTCGCCGAAGGAGTTCTACTACGGCGGCCAGGCCTGCGCGCCGGTCTTCCGGGACATCGCCCGCCAGGTCCTCCGTTACCTCCGCGTCCCGCCGGAGCGGCCCCTGCCCGCCGGACTCCTGACGGCGGACAAGGACCACGGGAGGGAGCGGTGAAGCTCGCCGACGTCCTCCGCGACATCCCGGTCCTCGCCGGCGGGGCCCAGGGCGACCAGGAGATCGCCGGCCTGGCCTACAACTCCAAGGCCGTACGGCCCGGCTTCCTGTTCGCCGCCCTGCGCGGCGCGGCCCAGAGCGGCCTGGACTTCGTCGCCGAAGCCGAGGCCAACGGCGCCGCGGCCATCCTGTCGGCCTGGCCCAAGCCGGCGGGGCTCCGCGCGGCCTGGATCCAGGTCGCCGACGCCCGGGAGGCGCTGGCCCTGGCCGCGGCTAATTTCCACGGCCACCCCTCCGACCGGATGAAGATCGTCGGCGTCACCGGGACCAAGGGCAAGACGACGACCACCTACCTTCTCGAGGCCATCCTGCGCGCGGCCGGGGCCGTTCCGGGCGTCGTCGGGACGATCACCTACCGCCGGCCCGGCTGGGAGATCCCGGCCCCGCGGACGACGCCCGAGTCGCCCGACCTGCAGGCCCTGCTCCGGGACATGCTCGACGCCGGCGTCAGCCATTGCGTCATGGAGGTCTCCTCCCACGCCCTCGAGCAGAAACGGGTCTGGGGCGTCGGCTTCGACGTCGCCGTCTTCACCAACCTCAGCGGCGAGCACCTCGACTATCACCCCTCGATGGAGGGATATTTCGAAGCCAAGAAGAAGCTCTTCACCCTCAACCACAAGAAACGGGCCGCCGTCGTCAA
>JBFYNT010000259.1:0-13277 GCA_041304225.1 Candidatus Aminicenantota bacterium | reverse complement strand
GGCTTGTCGCCGGTCCGCCGGGCCATCTCCTCCGCGGCCCGCAGGGCGCCGAGATACCACAGGCCCATCTGGGGGTTGGGGCCGTAATACTCGACGTCCATCGTGTTGTGCTGGCAGCCCTCCATGACCCCGTCCCGGTCGGCGTCCCAGCCGCCCGGGATCCAGGCGAAGGCCAGGGCCCGCTTGACGGACGGCCAGAGCTTGCGGAGCCAGGCGTCGTCGCCCGACATCTTCCACTCCCGGTAGGCCTTCATGATGGTGCCCATCTGCCCGTCGGCGGCGGCCTTGCCGTACTCGCGGGCCCGGTCGATGGGCAAGCGGACCCGGAAGCTCATCAGGCCCTGGGCGTCCGTCGCCTCGAGGAACTCCGTCTCGCGCATGGACCGGGCCAGCCCGCCGAAGAGGAAGGCCGTGGCCTGCTCATAGTTCCAGACATGGGTGCACGACCCGAAGCAGCAGCCGGAGTTGTTGCTCGAGCCCTCGAAGCCGAAGAAGCGGCCGTCGGACGTCCGGAAGCAGGTCTGGGTCCGGAGCGTGCTGAGGTTGAACAGGGCCGCCTCCTTGACCTCGTGCGGCAGGGAGCTCGAGGCGAAGGCCCGGACGAAGGCCCCCGTTTGGGTTTCGAGGTCCGCCGCCCGCGCGACGACGTCCTCGGCCACGGCCCAGGCGTCGGCCCACCTCGTCGTGTAATAGTTGCCGATGAGGTCGTCCGGCGTTCCCTTGGGCGACCAGGTCCGGCGGTTGGGAAAGTGCCAGGTCAGATAGAAGACCGCCTCGGCGCTGCCGCCGGCCGGGACGTCGAGCTCCACGGCCAGCGAGCCGAAGGGCATGTCCTCGCCCGCCTCCGGCCGGGGATCGAGGACGCCGTCGGCCGCGAAGTCGTCCCAGAAGTCGAGGAGCGAAGTCCCCCAGCCCGCGAGCAGCCACGAGGTCCGGCTCGAGCCCCGGGTCGCGGCCGCCGCGGTCAGGGCGATCGTTCCCCAAGCCTCATGTTTGGGATCGATCCCGCCGGCGCGCATCAGGACGCCGCGGAGGGCACCTGTCGAGCGGAACTCGTTCCGGTTCTTCTTCGGGCCGGTCGTCACGGGATCGCTCTTCCAGTCCCGGCCGAGCTCGGACCCGTCGGCGCCGATGAAGTTCGGGAGCGTGCCGCAGACGGAGGCGCGGAGCGGACGGGAGGTCTTATTGACGAGGACGTAACGAAGGACGGCGACCGGGATGCCGCTGGTTTCGGCATCGCCCGGAACGAGCGGGTTCCAGGCCTCGAGACGGACATCGACCGGCGCGTCGGGATCCAAGAGCCGGACCTGGCCGAACGGGTAGGCGGCCGCGAAGGCGACGTCGCGGAACCTAGGCAGTCCGTGGTTGACGGCCGTCGAGCCGTGCGAGGCCTCATAGACGGCGAGGGGCAGGGGCCCTTCGAGGGCCCGGGTGAACACGGCCTCCCCGTCGGCCACTCGCAGGGCGAAGAACGGGCCGGTCTGCTGGCCGCTGTACGGGACATAGCCCTTGGCCGGGCGGTTCATGATCTCCCAGTCGATGAGGTTGCCGCGGCCGCCGAGCGAGACCGTGCCCGTCCCGATGCCGCCGAGCGGCAGGGCGATCCTCTCGACGTGGTCGCGGTCGTAGGTTCTCAGAACGGGCCAGTCGGCGCGCCAGCTATCCGCGGCCGGTACAGTGACGCTGACAATCCCAACGGAGAGGCCCAAGGCAACGAGAAGACGGAATGAGCGCTTCACGGGACCTCCTCGACCGCAAACGACCTGATAAGGGATAGCCCCTTTTCGGCTTCGCTCGGGATATCACTCCTAGCCCCCGCACCCCGGGAACCCTGTAGCTGGTTCCCCCCGCCTACCGGCGGGTCCCCCCTCCCTCACGGGGGCCTTGGAGTGACATCCCTCGCCGCCTCATGAGGCTATCACAACAAAAATCATAATCTCCTCCGATCCGGATAGACCTTCAAACGGCACGCGCTTTTCGAACGGCCGCCTGCCAGCCCGCGTAGAGCCGGTCGGCCTGGCCGCGGGTCATGGCCGGCGTGAACTTCCGTTCGTCGACGGCCAGCCGCTCGATGTCCGCCGTCGACTCCCAGACGCCCGCGCCGAGGCCGGCCAGGTAAGCCGCCCCGAGCGAGGTCGTCTCCACCGTCTTCGGCCGGACGACTGGCACGCCGAGGACGTCGGCCTGGAAACGGCAAAGGAAGTCGTTGGCCGAAGCGCCTCCGTCGACCCGGAGCTCCCGGATCCTCAACCCCGAATCCTTGCGCATGGTCTCGAGCACGTCGCGGGTCGAATAGGCCATGGCCTCGACGGCCGCCCGCACGATGTGCTGGCGCTTGGTGCCGCGCGTCAATCCGGCCAGGACGCCCCGGGCCGCGGCGTCCCAATAGGGCGCGCCGAGCCCGACGAAGGCCGGGACGAAGTAGACACCGGCCGTGTCCGGGACGGCCGTCGCCGCGGCCTCCGATTCGGCCGCCGTGCGGACGAGCCCCAGCTCGTCGCGCAGCCACTGGATGGCCGCTCCGGCGACGAATACGGAGCCTTCGAGGGCGTAGGCGGGCTTGCCGGCGGAGCCGCAGGCGACCGTCGTGACCAGCCCGTGCCTCGAAGCCACGGCCTCGCGGCCGGTGTTGAGGAGGATGAAGGCGCCCGTGCCGTAGGTGTTCTTGATCGCGCCCGGCCGGAACCCGGCCTGGCCGAAGAGCGCGGCCTGCTGGTCCCCGGCGATGCCCATGATGGGGATGCCGGCGGGGAGCCTCCCGATCCGGACGGTCCGCCCGAACTCGCCCGAGGACGGCCGGACCTCGGGCAACGCCGCGGCGGGGACGCCGAAGAGATCGAGCAGGTCCTCGTCCCAGGCCAGCCGCCGGATGTTGAAGAGCATGGTCCGCGAGGCGTTGGTCGGGTCGGTGGCGTGGCTTTTCCCGCCGGTGAGCTGCCAGAGGACCCAGGAATCGGGCGTGCCGAAGGCCAGGCGGCCTCTCTTCGCCCGCTCCCGCAGGCCGCCCCGGTCGAGGAGCCACTCGGCCTTGGTCGCCGAGAAGTAGGCGTCGATAGGCAAACCCGTCTTGCGGCGGACGGCGCGGGCCAGGCCGGGCCTCGACGCGAGCTCGCGGCAGCGGTCGGCCGTGCGGCGGCACTGCCAGACGATGGCCTTGGCGGCGGGCCGGCCCGACCTCCGGTCCCAGAGGACGGTCGTTTCGCGCTGGTTGGTGATGCCGACGGCGGCGATCGACCGGCCCGGCACGGTCTCGAGGACCTTCTGGACGGTCCGGTGGACGCTGCGCCAGATCTCGTTCGGATCGTGCTCGACCCAGCCGGGGCGCGGGAAGTATTGGGGGAACTCCTCGTAGGCGGAGGCGACGGCCCGGCCGTTCCGGTCGAAGACGATGGCCCGGCTGCCGGTCGTGCCTTGGTCAATGGCCAGAACGAGACTCACGTCAAACCCTCGGCGAGGCCCAGGCGACGATGTCCTCGAAGACCTTCTCCCGGCCCAGGTCGATGGACAGGGCGTGGAGCATGTCCGGGTACTCGATGAGCGTCCTGTCGGCGAGGGCGATCTTCCCGAAGATCTTCCGGCCGCCCCGCTCGTCGACCAGGCGGTCGTCGCCGGGGATGAGGAAGAGCGACGGGACCGCGGAGGTCCGGGCCAGCCGTCCGGCCCGCGCCTGGACCGGCAGGAACGACCCGAGAAGTCGCAGGCTGGCCACCCGGATCTCGTCCGGCGAAGCGTCCATGACCCGGAGGTAGCCGGGGTCGCGCGTCACCATGTCCGAGGTGAACGGGACCTCGACCGTGAGCTTCGGGTTGAACAGACCGAACAGGACGAGCTTGAGGTAGACGCTGAAGGGGAACTTCATCCCGTTCTTGAAAGCCGGGGCGATGAGCACCTGTCCCGCGAAGGCCTCCGGATGGGCGCCGGCCAGGTCGTAGACGATGAGCCCGCCCATGCTCTCGCCGAGGAAAAAAACCTTCAACCCGGGGAAGTCGCGTCCGATGACCTCCCGGAGGCCGAGAATGTCCCGGTACCAGGTCCGGAACGAGTCGATGTGGCCGCGCGGGCGGTCCGGGGTCCGGCCGAAGCCGCGGAGCTCGATCGCGTACGAGGCGAAGCCGCTCCGGGCCAGGTGGCCGGCCAGGAAGTCCCAGCGGGCCGTGTGGGCCCCGAGCCCGTGGACGAGGAGGAAGACGGCCTTGGGGGAGCCCGCGGACGGCTCCGCGTCCCAGCGGCGGTAGAGGAAGTCTGTCCCTTGGAGTTCCTGCATGGCCGGATTATAACAGAGGCCCGGCGCGAGTGGAAAGGACCGCCGCTTGAACGGGGGGGCCATTCTCTGTATGATAGGGCAAAATCCGTGATTAGGAGGTCTGGTGGCTAGAGGAAACAGAGCCTTTAAGAGCGAAAAAAGGACCAAAGAGCTGAGGCGTCTGAAGAAACAGGAAGAAAAACGGCAGCGGAAGCTGGCCAAGCTCGCCAACCCCGACGAGCCCGAGGTCTTCTCGCCCGACGAAGCACCGGCCGCGCCGCCCAACCCGGACGATCCCGGGCAGGAAACGACCTGACCCCGACGAGCGACCGACGGGATCACACCCAGCCGGCCCCAAGCCCCGTCCGTGGGCCTTCGCCGGGGCCGGCCCTCTCCAAGAACGACCGATGAGGAACTTCGTCCGTCCCGCGGGGCGGGTCCTCCTGGCCCTGCTGCTGGGGGCCGCCTCGGTCGCGCCCTCCGCCGGCGCAGGAGCCGAGCGGACCCTCTTCAAGGACCTCCCCGCGACCGATCCGGCCCGCGAGATCGTCCGGACGGTCCTCGCCTCCCCTTTCTATTCCATGCGCGAGGGCTTCGCCTCCGAGTCCTGGGCGGCGGACGGCTTCCGCGACGCCTGGGAGCGGGCCCGGGCGTATTTCCCCGCGAGGACCTGGCTCGTCGTCCCGGGGACCCACTTCATGGCCCACGGCTTCGATCCGGAAGGGAAGCTGTTCATGGAGGTCCACGAGTCGGCGTTCCTCGCCCTTTGCGCCGGGAACCGGAGGACCTTCGCGCCCGGCTCCGTCGTCGCCGCCTACGCCCGGATGCGCGACGCGGCCGACGGCCGGGAAGCCGCGGCCTTCCGCGAGAAGACGGGCCGGCTCGAGCCCTTCTTCCGCGGAGAGGACGCGCATCGGGCCCTGCGGACAGCGCTCGGGGAGGACCGCTACGGCGGTTTCCTCCGGGCCCTACGGGAGGAGGACTATCACATGCTGGCCGGCGGGCTCATGCACGAAGGCGTGCACGCCGGCCTCGACGACGTCCTCGTCGCCCGGATCCAGTCCGAGTTCAAGGCGGGGGGCCGCCCCGTCCAATGGGACGAGTTGAGGGCCTTCATGGCCGAGATCGTCTACCACGGGATCTATGGCGAATGGGCCGCGGCCGACCTCGACGCCGGCCGGGCCCGGACGGCCGGGCTCCTCCGAAAGCTCGAAGCGCTTCGGAAAAGGCCGCGCCTCCGTCCCGGGCCGGACCGGGCCGCCTTCGAGAGCCTCCGGGCCGGGATCGGGGTCGAGATCGCGCTCGGCCGCCTGAGAATGCGCGAGATCTGGCAGTCGGCCCGGCGCGCGGAAGGGCTCCTCACGAGCCTCCGGCAAGACTACGTCCGGGGCCGGGCGCCCGAGGATGTCGAAGGGCCCCTGGCGTCCCTAGAGCGCGACGCCGCCCGCTTCACGGCGGCCGCCGGCGAGGCCATCGGGGCCTGCGAGCTCGCCCTCCGCGACCTCGAAAAGCTCCTCGACCAATGGGACGAATGGGCGAACGGAAGCCGGCCCTTCCCTCCCCCCGTCACGGATTCGAACGCGGCCGCCGGACGGGCGGCCGCCGTCGGCTGGCCGGACCCGCCCGTCGACGGGGCCCGCGGCCTTATAAGCCTGGCCGGCCGGGCTCTCGAGCGGGAACGGTCTCTCTCGTAAGCAGGCCGTCGAGGCCCCACGTCCGCTCCGCCGCCAAATAGCGCACCGGCTTCTTCGACGGAACGAACGACATGGCCCTTTCGGCGAACGCGGTGATGGACAGGGCCGGATTGACGCCCAGGTTCTCCGGGATCTGGGAGCCGTCGCAGACGATCATCCCCTCGTAGCCGCGGACGCGGTTGCGCTCGTCGATCACCCCCTCCTCGGGCGTCGGCCCGAAGGAGCACCCGCCCAGGATGTGGGCCGTGATGGGCGCGTTCACGGTCACTTCGGTGACGACGTTGGCGGCGACGCCCCCGGTCCTCTTGGCCAGGCGGCGGCCGAAGTCGTTGCCGGCCGGTAACCAGGTCGGGTGCGCGCGCTCGGCCCCGCTCCGGGCCGCCAGGACCCGGACGAAGGGGAAGAACCAGGGCCGGGCCAGCCTCAGGTGGAAGAAATTGTCGAGGGTCTGCATGCCCAGGAGGATGATGGTCTCTTTGGCCCAATCGGCCGGATTGCGCATCCTCAGGTTCCTGACCGGATGGCGGAGCTCATTCCCCAGCCAGCGAAGGAGGCGCGGGATCCTCTTGTCGCCGTCGGTCAACGCGGCGACGAGCGCGCACATGGCGTCGTGGCCCTTGCCGAAGCGGACCGGCTCGAGGTGCGTGTCCGCGTCGGGATGGACGCTCGAGGTGATGGCCACGCCCCGGGTGTAATCGGTCCCGGGCGCGAAGCTCCGGACGCCGAGCAGGGTCTCGCTGTTGGTCCGGGTATAGCGCCCGACGTGATCGGAGAGGTTCGGCAGGCGGCCCCGCCGCTTCAGATCGAGGAGCAAGGCGTTGGTGCCCAGGGTCCCCGCGGCGACGACCAGGCCTTTGGTCCGGAAGACGAGGCCGCGCCGGCCGCGAAAAAGCCCGGTCGTCTTCCTGGTCCGGACGAGGTAGCCCTCGGCGCCGTCGGGCGAGAGGGGGACGATGTCGGCGACGCGGTTCTCGGCGAAGACGCGGGCGTTGAACTTCTCGGCGAAGTAGAGGTAGTTCTTGTCCAGGCTGTTCTTGGCGTCCTTGCGGCAGCCGGTCATGCACTCGCCGCAGAGCTCGCAGCCGACGCGGTCCGGCCCCTGGCCCTCGAAATAGGGATCGGCGGCCGGTTCTCCTTCTTTTCCGAAGTAGACGCCGACCGGCGTCGGACGATAGGTCCCTTCGCGCCCTATCTCGGCCGCCGTCTCCCGCATCAGCCCGTCCTGGACCGTCTCCACGGGATTGACGACGACGCCGAGCATGCGCGCGGCCAGGTCGTAGTACGGGACGAGCTCGTCCCGGCCGCCCAGGCGCCGGACGCTGGGGCGCTCGAAAAAGACGTCGGGCGGGACGTAGAGGGTGTTGGCGTAGTTGAGGCTGCCCCCGCCGACGCCGGACCCGGCCAGGATGAAGACGCCGTTGAGGAGGCGCAGGCGCCAGGTCCCGTAGAGGCCGAGCGAGGGGAGCCAGAGGAACTTGCGGAGATTCCAGTTCCGCCGGGCGAAGTCGTCGGCGTGCCAGCGCTTGCCGGCCTCGACGAGGCCGACCGCGTAGCCTTTTTGGGCCAGGCGCATGGCCGCGACGCTGCCGCCGAAGCCGGATCCGACGACGAGATAGTCGAAGGTGAAGTCCGCCGTGTCTTTCATTTTCCCCGGTTGCGCCCCACTCTACAGGAGTCGGCGGGGCGGGTCAAGGCGGGCGGTGCCAGCCGATAAGAGGGTCTTCTCCGGATTCCGGGAAGACCCTCTCTCGGGCTTCGGCTTGGGGATATCCTCTGGCTCCCCGGCCCCCCGGGAACCGGTTCGCACGGTTCCCCCCGCTGCGCGGGTTCCCCCCTCCAGCAACGGGGATCTGCGAGGATAATCCCCTTCGCCGCCTCGAGAGGGAATCCCGGAAGGGGAAGACTAGCCGATAAAAGGGCTTGACAGGCTTGATGCGGCATAATATATTCCTATGCGTACATGTTAATGTATTTATTAAGCCTATTTGAACGCATAGGTACATTATGAACAAAGACATCCTCCCCCTCGATGAGCTGGCCCTCAAGGCCGGCCTCCCCGCGGAACGCCTGGCCGAATGGTCCAAGGCCAAGCTCCTCAAGCCCGACGGCTTCGCCGACGACAAGACCCCGCTCTTCGCCCCCGCCGGTCTCGAGCGCGTCGTCCTCATCCAGCGCCTGGCCGACCTCGGCTACGGGACCGACGAGATCGCCAAGATCGTCAAGAAGGTCGGTCTCCCCCGGGAAGAGCGCGGCCGGAAGAAGGACGCCGAGAAAGCCAAGTTCCTGACGGTCGGCAACCTGGCCGAGCGCTCCGGCGTCAGCCCGCGGACGATCAAGCACTGGGAGGACAAGGGCATCATCGAGCCCGACATGCGTACCGAGGGCGGCTTCCGCCTCTACTCGGAATCCTACGTCGTCCTGTGCCAGCTCATCCGCGACCTCCAGCTCTTCGGCTACACCCTCGAGGAGATCAAGGCCGTCTCCGACGACGTCCGGACGCTCCTCGGGATCGAGGCCGACCCCGAGGCCTTCCCGGCGCCCGAGGTGGAGCGCCGGCTGGCGGCCCTGAACGAGGCCATCGAGGCCCTCTTCGCCAAGATGAAGCTCCTCGAGGAGGGCATCGACCGCTGGCAGGACCTGCTCAAGAAGAAAAGGAAGGACATCGCCGCCCTGCGGGCCCGGAACAAGAAGCGGGAGGGAGCGGCCAAGGACAAGAAACATGCCTAAGATCGTGTTTATCGAACCGAAGGCCCCCAACCTCCACATCTTCTCTCAATTCCCCCTGCCCCGTCTGGGCACGCTCATCTTGGGGACGATGATGAAGACGCGCGGCTGGGCGGTCGATCTCTTCGTCGAGGACTTCCGCAAGGTCGATTTCGACGTCCTGGCCGCGGCCGATATCGTCGGCATCTCGACCATCACCTCGACGGCGCCCCGGGCCTACGCCATCGCCGACCGGGCCCGGGCGATGGGCAAGACGGTCATCATGGGCGGGCCCCACGTGACCTACCTCACCGACGAGGCGCTGGAGCACGCCGATTTCGTCGTCCGCGGCGAGGGCGAGGCGGCCCTGGCGGCCTTCGTCGACGCCTGGGAGAGCGGCGGCGGGTACGCCGAGGTCCCCAACCTGTCCTTCAGGGACGGGACCGGGGCGATCGTCCACAATCCCCTGGCCCCGCGGGCCTCGGACCTCGACCGCATCCCCTTCCCTGACTTCACGCTCCTGCGGCCCGAGGCCAAGGGGCTCAAGCACATGTCGTCGATCCCCGTCCTGACCTCGCGCGGCTGTCCCTTCGACTGCTCCTTCTGCTCGGTGACAGGCATGTTCGGGCGCAAGTACCGCTTCCGCTCGACGGCCAACATCATCGAGGAGCTGCGCCGCTACGACGGGGCCAAGTCCCTGATCTTCTTCTACGACGACAACTTCGCCGCCGACCCGAAGCGGACCCGCGAGCTCTGCGAGGCCATGATCCGCGAAGGCCTCAAGCTCAAGTGGACGACCCAGGTCCGGGCCGACGTCACCCGCGATCCCGATCTCGTCCGGCTGATGAAGCAGGCCGGCTGCCACACCGTCTACATCGGCTTCGAGTCGGTCAACCCCGAGGCGCTCGTGGACATGAAGAAGAAGCAGACCGTCGCCGAGATCGGCCGGGCGGTCAAGGTCTTCCGCCGCAGCCGCATCCACATCCACGGCATGTTCGTCCTGGGCTTCGACCAGGACGACTGGAAGACGATCCGCAAGACGGTCCGCTGGGCCAAGCGGGCCCGCCTGACCTCGACCCAGTTCCTCATCCTGACGCCCTTGCCCGGCTCGGCCTTCTACGACCAGATGAAGGCCGAGAAGCGCCTGCGCTTCCACGACTGGGCCCTCTACGACGCCCACCACGCCGTCTTCCAGCCGGCCCGCTTCTCCCTGCCCGACCTCCAGAAGGCCCAGAGCTTCGCCCACCGCAAGTTCTACTCGCTGAAACAGGAGGCCCGCAAGCTCCTGGCCGGACAGTGGATCGCCGTGGCTATCGCCCACTACGCCCGGAACCTCGACCGGACCTGGAAGAAGCGCAACCGGACCTTCCTCCGCGTCGCCGCGCTGCTCAAGCCCCGCCCCGGCCAGCGGGCCAAAGTCACGGTGGATTACCGCGAGGACGTCAGCCTCGAGTAGAACCGTTTACTTCCCCCTCCGTATCAACTAGAATAACCGGGATATTTTCGCTCATCACAAGGGAGTCGCCCATGTCTAACGTGTTGACAGTCCGGGGATTGAAGAAATCCTACGGCGCCCAGCATGCCTTGGCCGGCATCGACTTCGAGGTTCGCGCCGGGGAGGTCTTCGCCCTGATCGGCCCGAACGGGGCCGGCAAGACGACGACGCTCCGTATCGTCGCCACCCTCCTGACCTCGACCGACGGGGAGATCACCTTCCTCGACCACGACCATTGCAAGGAACCCGACTTTGTCCGGGAGAAGATCAGCTACCTGCCCGAAGAGGCCGGGGCCTACAAGGACATGAAGGGCCTGGATTACCTCCACTTCATGGCCGCCTTCTACGCCCGGACCCCCGAGGAGGAGAAGGAGTTCGTCGACCGGGCCGTGGCCATCACCGAGCTCGGCGACCGGCTCAAGACCAAGGTCGGCACCTACAGCAAGGGCATGACCCGCAAGCTCCTCCTGGCCCGGGCCCTGATGACCAAGCCCGTCCTGGCCATCCTCGACGAGCCGACCTCGGGCCTGGACGTCCTCAACGCCCTGGAGGTCCGGGAGATCGTCCGGCGCTACGTCAAGGAGGGGACGTCGGTCCTCCTCTCTTCCCATAACATGCTCGAGATCGAGTTCCTGTCCGACCGGGTGGCCCTCATCAACAAGGGCCTGATCCTCGACACCGGCACGCCGGACGAGCTCAAGGACAAGCACCAGGCCAAGAACCTGGAAGAGGTCTTCAGGAGTTCCCTCAGATGAAACGATTCGCCAACCTTCTCAAAAAAGAGATCAAGGAGCTAGTGACCAAGCAGCTCATCATTTCGCTGGTCTTCACGGTCATCCTGTTCCAGTTCATCGGCCAGGTCAGCAAGAAGGAAGTCCAGAAAGCCGTCGGCGTCCAGACCATCTCGGCCCTCGACCAGGACGGCAGCGCGGCTTCCAAGGCCCTGATCCAGGGCCTCGAGTCGGCCCGCTTCAAGGTCCTCGACCAGTCGGGCAAGACCAAGGAGGAGGCCCTGGCCACGGCCAAGGCCGGGGAATCGAAGCTCCTCCTCGTCATCCCCAAGGGCTTCGGCGATTCGCTGGCCGGATTAAAGCCGAGCGAGATCGAGACCTACTCGTTCATGCGCAGCTTCTCGCTCATCGGCACCCGGGGTCAGGTGGTCGTCCAGAGCGTCATCTCGGCCCTCAATGAGGCCCTGTCCAACAACTTCCTGAAACAGCGGCTGCCGGACTTCGATCCCCAGAGCCTCAAGCGTCCGATCAAGAGCAAGGACTTCGTCGTCGTCCAGGACAAGATGGCCGAGGGCTCGGCCAACATGGTCGCCGGGCTCATCTCCCAGCAGTCCCTGCTCATCCCCGTCGTCCTGATGATGATCGTCATCTACTCCTCGCAGATGGTCATCTCGGCCGTGGCCATGGAGAAGCAGAACAAGACCCTGGAGACGCTCCTGACCGTGCCCATCAAGCGGACCTCGATCATCACGGCCAAGATGCTCGCCGCGGGCCTCGTCGGACTGATCTCGGCCGCGGTCTACATGCTTGGCTTCCAGGGCTTCATGGGCGGCATCGGCGAGGAGGCGGCCAAGGCCGGGGCCCAGGTCGGCGGCCCCGCCATCATGCGCCAGCTGGGGCTCTACTTCGACACGACCGGTTACATCGTTCTCGGCCTGTCGCTCTTCCTGGCCATCCTGGTGGCCCTGGCCCTGGCCATGATCCTCGGGGTGCTGGCCGAGGACTTCCGCAGCGCCCAGAACATGATCATGCCGCTGATGTTCATGGTCATGATCCCCTACTTCATCTCGCTCTTCGCGGACATCAATTCCGTATCGCTGCCGGTCAAGATCCTCATCCTGATCATCCCGTTCTCGCACCCGTTCCTGGTGTCGCAGAACCTCTACCTCGGCAACTACGGGATGATCGCCGCCGGGCTCGCCTACATGCTCATTGTGTTCGGCGTCCTGGTCGTCCTGGCGGCCCGGATCTTCTCGACGGACAAGATCCTGACCATGAAGCTGAGCTTCGGCAAGAAGAAAGGGGCCACGGCCTGATCGCCCTGTTCGTCGCCCTCCGGACGGTCTCCAACACGGCCTACCGGATGGTCTACCCCTTCCTGCCCGTGTTCGGGCGCCTGCTGGGGGTCGACCTGGGCACGATGTCGCTGGCCCTCTCGGCCCGCTCCGCGGCCGGGGCGCTGGGGCCTCTGCTCGCGCCGTTCACGGACCGCCGCGGCCGACGGTTCGGCCTGACGCTCGGCCTCGGCTTGTTCACGGCCGGGGCGCTGCTCGGCGCCGCCGGCTCCGGCTTCCTCCTGTTCGCCGCGGCCCTGGTCCTGATGACCGTCGGCAAGTACGTCATCGATCCGGCCATCCTGGCCCGCTTGAGCGACGAGGTGCCCTACGCCAGGCGCGGCCGGGCCCTGGCCGTGACCGAGCTCAGCTGGTCCCTGGCTTTCATCCTCGGCGTTCCCTCGGTCGGTTATCTTCTCGGCCGGTTCGGCGGACGGCTCCCCTTCGCGGTCCTGGCCGGTTTGGGACTGGCCGGTCTTTTCGCCGTGCGCGCGTGCCGATGCGGTGAAAAGAACTTGGCCGCGGCCCGGGCGGCGCAGGACCCGACGGCCGCCGGGAACTCCGGGCACTGGGAAAGCTACAAGGCCGTGTTCCGCTCCCCGGCGGCCCTGACCGGTCTCGCCGTCATCCTGGGCGTGAGCATGTCCAACGAGATCGTCAACCTCGTCTTCGGCGTCTGGCTCGAGGACTCGTTCGGCCTCAAGGTCGCCGCCCTGGGCGCCGCAGCCGCCATCATCGGCGCCGCCGAGTTCGGCGGCGAAGGCCTGGTCGTGGCCACGGTCGACCGCCTCGGCAAGACCAAGGCGCTGATGCTCGGCCTGGCCGGGAATACCGTCGCGGCCCTGGTCCTGCCCCTCATCGGGCGGACGACGGCCGGCGCGCTGGCCGGGCTGGCTTTCTTCTACCTGACCTTCGAATACACGGTCGTCTCGATGCTCCCGGTCATGAGCGAGATCCTGCCCCGCGCCCGGGCCACCCTCCTGGCCTTCTACGCGGCCTCGTTCTCCATCGGCCGGGCCATCGGATCGCTCGTCTCCGCGCGGCTCTACGGCCTCGGTTTCGCGGCCGTCGCGCTGG
>JBFYNT010000258.1:0-5647 GCA_041304225.1 Candidatus Aminicenantota bacterium | reverse complement strand
CTTAGGATACCATGGACCTCAAGAGATCGTCATAGCGGCGGAGGATGCCCTCGCGGGAGACATGGCGGACGGCGTAGGCCCGGGCGTTCGCGCCAAACTCCCGTCGCTTCTCCGGCGAGGCCCTGAGGCCCCGCACGGCGTCGGCGATGGCCGCCGCGTCGTCGGGAGGCGCGGCGACGCCGCAGGCGTTCGCGCGCAGGATGAGCGCGACCTCGGAGTCCGGCGCGGCCAGCCCGAGGATGGGCCGCCCCGCGGCCATGAAGGTATAGAGCTTCGAGGGCACCGAGAGGTCGGACTTCGACCGGTCGAGCGGCACGAGCAGGACGTCGCTCGCCGCGAGCAGGTCCGCCAGCTCCGCGTAGGGCACGAAGGGCAGGAAGACGGCGTTGGCCAGGCCGAGGGCGGCCGCCTTGGCCCGCAGGGACTCCTTCTTCAGGCCCTCCCCGACCACGGCGAAGACGATGTCCTTTTCGTCGGCCAGCCGGGCGGCCGCTTCGAGGGCCCGCTCGAGGGCCCGGTTGCTGCTGATGCTGATCGTCCCGGAGTACATGACGACGAACTTGCCGTCGAGGCCGAAGCGGCGGGCGACGGGATTGTCCTTGGGCCGGGGCGCGAGGAAGTCCGTGTCCACCCAGTTCGGCAGGACGGCCAGCTTCGCCTCCGGGACGCCCTTGCGCCGGAGGTTCCTGGCGAAGCCGTCGCTGATGACGGCGATCCGGTCGGCCAGCCCGTAGACCCATTTCTCCAAGGCCTTGGCGAAGCGGATGCCGGCCGGGTTGCGGAGGATGCCGGACTCGATGGCCAGGTCGGGATGGATGTCCTGGACGTTGACGAGCACCTTGGCCCCGCGCAGGGCCTTGGCGAAGAAGGCCGGCAGGCCGAGCTGGAGGGGCGGCGTTCGCAGGATCAGGACGTCGCCCCGGCGCACCGTGAGGAGGTTGAGGAGCGCGCCGGCCGTGTACAGGTTCCAGGCGAGCAGGCGCCCGAGCGGGAAGGCCGCCGTGTTCGTCCAGAGCCTCTTCACGACCAGCCGGCCCGTTTGCCGCCGGGAGTAGACGAGGCCGCGGAACTCCTCGCCGCGCGTCCGGGGCAGCGTCGTCACGACCTCGACCTCGTGCCCGGCCTCGGCCAGGAAGCGGGCCATCTCGTCCATGAGGACCGGCGCGCTGCCGAAGTCCGGCCGGTAGTACATCGTGTGAAGGAAGATCCTCATGCCCCCTCCGCCTTCCCTTCCGGGTTCTCCAGGGCCCACTGGTAGATGTAGGCGACGGCCGGGACGAGGATGAGCAGGTCGACGCCGTAGAACGCGGCGGTCGATTCGAAGAAGCTCCGGGCGGTGAAGAAGCCGAGGACGAGGACCGACTGCACGAGCAGGGCCTGGTCCGCGGCGGCGGCCGAGCGGATGCGGCGCAGCACCCGCTCCTTCCACAGGAAGAGCCACAGTACGGCGAGGCCCGCGGCGAAGGCCAGGGCGCCTGGGACGCCGGCCTGGATGGCGGCGTGGAGGTAGGAGTTGTGCATATGCTCGGCGTCGAGCAGGAGCCGGTCGGCGTGGAAGCCCCAGCCGAAGACCGGCGACTCGCCGATCTTGGCCAGGCCCTTCTGCCAGGTCGTCTCGCGGCCGGTCAGGAACACGAGCGAGCTCAAGGCGCCCTTGGCCCGCCAGGTCACGCCGGACGTCCAGATGGCGTAGGCGGCCACGGGCCCGGCGATGAGGAAGCGCAGGTTGATGCCCCGGACGAGGACGAACAGCATGCCGGCCACGGCCAGGCCGAGCAGGGCCGAGCGGGACTGCGTCTGCATCAGGACGAAGAGGGCGGGCACGGCGAGCGGCAGCCACAGCAGCCGCTTCTTCGAAGCCGAGGTCACCAGCGAGACGCCGGCGATGATCAGGACGAGGACGGCGTAGCGGCCCACGCCGTTGGCCCGGACCTCGCCGAGGCCGAAGGGCATCCGGTAGATCTCGAACCGCGTCGACCGGCCGAGCCCGAAGCCGACGGCCTCGGGCAGGACGGCCAGGAGCAGGCCGGCGACGATCGCGGCGTTCAGGCGCAGCACGTTCCTGAGGACCGGCAGGGGCTCCGGCCGCTCGATGACGAACCACATCACGAAGAGGGGCGCGAGGTAGGCCGAGCCCCAATAGAGGGACGTGGCGATATCGGGCGAGAGGGCCACCGAGGCGATCATGCCGAGCATGCCGTAGACGACGAACAGCCCGAGCGTCGTCGCCCCGAACCGGAAGCGGGACCTGGTCGCCAGGGCCCAGAGCAGGCAGAGGTAGGCGGCGGCGGGGGGCAGGACGGCCCGGACCGCCTGGAAGACGGCCAGCGGATCGTGGAGCGAGGGCAGGGGCACGAGGTTGTAGAGGCCCGAGAAGACGCCGGCCCAGGCCATCAGCCAGAGGACGAGCGACGCGGTCACGCGAGGTCCTCCCGTCGCGGCGGCGCCCCGGCCAGGGCGTCTGAGTAGATCGCGCGAAGCCTTTCGCCGAGGCGGCCCCACTCGTAGTAAGAGGCGGCCCGGTCGCGGGCCGCGCTCCCCAGCCGGGCCCTGAGGCCCGGGTCGCAGCGGAAGCGCCCGAGGGCGGCGGCCAGCCCGGCCGCGACGACATCCGGCGGCCCCGGCGGGACCTTGGCGCCCCAGTCGTCCCGGATATGGAAGCCCGGCCCGCCGACGTCGAGGCAGACGGTGGGCAGGCCCGAGGCCATGGCCTCGACGACGACCGCCCCGCCCCCGTCGCGCAGGGACGGGAAGAGGAAGACGTCGCTCCGGCGCATCTTGGCGAAGATCTCCGGGCGGGAGCTCCAGGGGGTCCAGACGAGGCGTCCGGCGATCCCCAGTCGCGCGGCCAGCGCTTCGAGGCGCGGCCGCTCGGGCCCTTCGCCGACGAGCTCGAGGGTCACGGGCGGGGCGACCGCGTCGAGGACGCGCAGGGCTTCGAAGGCGAGGGGCAGGCCCTTGATGGCGTCGAACCGGCCGGCGTAGAGCATGCGGAGCCCTTGCCCGCCCGCCGCCGGCACCGGCCCGTCGAGGACGTCCTCGCGGCGGATGCCGTTGACCGGGAAATCGACGACCTTCTCCGCCCAGCGCGCGAGCACGTCCTTGGTCTCCGCGTTGCAGACCAGGATGGCCGCGGCCTTGCGGGCCGAGCGCCGGCGGGCCGGGGTGGCGCGCCAGACGTTCTGGAGGAAGGTCCGCGCCCGCTCCTGCCGGCGCTCGCGCGGGGCGAGCGTCCGCAGCAGGTCCCCGGGCACCTTCTGGCCGCCGCCGATCGGGCCCCAGACGAAGGGCGCGGCGAGCGCCGGCGCGATGAAGCTCGGCATCCAATCGTTGGAGAACGTGATCTGGTGGAAGAGGTCGAAGGACTCCTTGACCGCCAGGCGCCGGGCCAGCCGGGCGGCCTGGCGCTGCCACAGGAAATAGTCGAAGCGCATGCCGTAGTGCCGGTCGCGCAGGGCCTTGTGGACCCGGTCCGGGAGGGCGACGTAGTGGACGGTCGCCGGCCGGCCGGCCTCGTCCGTGAGGGTCCCCTCGACGCCGTCGCGGTTGAACGCCCAGGTGATCAAGTGGAGATCGGCGAAGCGGGCGATCTCCCGCGCCAGCGACCAGCCCAGGATGGCCTCGCCCGGGAAGTGGGCCGCGGCGGGCCGGGGGTGGCAGGCGTAGGCCGAGACGAGGACCTTGGGACGCGTCGCGCTCACGTCTTCCCTCCGGTCGACCGCCACCGCGAGAGCCGGGAGGCCAGGGCCGGGGCCTTGCGGATGACGGCCGCGCGGGCCTTGTCGGCCAGGCCCAGCGGGGCCCGGCAGAGGCCGCTCCAGGACAGGCGGTCGCGGCCGAGGAGCTCGTAATACGCCCTCGGCCCGGAGAGGAGCGCGTCGGCCCGGTCGAGGCCGCGTACGACCTCGCTCCGCGAGACGAGATCGATGATCCCCAGCATGGCCCTGGCCCGGCGGGCGACCGCCGCGGCCGAATAGTTGAACAGCCCGCCGTAGAACTGTCCGGCGTGCTGGCGGTAGACGTAGAGGTCCCGCGGGACGTAGGCGACGCGGGCGACTTTCTTGATCATCAATCCGAGGAAGACGTCCTCGTGGGGCGAGGGCAGGCCGGCGGGCAGGGGAAAGACCCGCTCGGCGACGCGGCGCGAGATCGTCCAGGACCAGCGCGGCGGGGAGACCATGATCCGCCGCAGCGAGGTCTCGAGGTCCATGTCCCGGAAGCGCGGGCCGACGCGAAGACGCCGCCGCTCGCCCGTCCCCTCGTCGAGGAGCAGGGCGTCGTGGTAGGAAGCCTCCGCCTCGGCGAGGACGGGCAGGGCCGCGGAGAACTCGGGGGCCAGCAGGTCGTCGGCGTCCAGGACCTTGACCAGGTCGCCGCGGCAGAAGCCGAAGCCGAAGTTGATGGCCTGGACCTGCCCGGCGCCGGGGCTGGCCGTGACACGGACGCGCGGATCGGACCCGGCGAGGGCCGCGGCCAGGCGGGCCGTGCCGTCCGTCGAGCCGTCGTCGACGATGACCAGCTCCCAGTCCCGGACCTCCTGGGCCTGGAGGCTGCGGACGGACGCCTCGATATAGGCGGCCCCGTCCTTGACGGGCATGATCACGGACAGCAGAGGCATGGGATCCTTCTCGAGCTCAGAGCAAGGACTTCACCAGGCCGACGGCGTTGCCGAAGGCCCGGGAGACATAACCGGCCCGGTTGTCTCCTATAGCCAGGGCCAGGCTCATGGCCATCCGGAGCGCCAGGGCGGTCCGGCACTTGCCGAGCGATAGCTCCTTGTGCTTCTTCACGAAATGGACGCGGTTGAGGACCTCCCGGACGCCGAAGGCGTAGCCTCCGCCCCGCCCTCCGGGGGCCTGGAGGTGGAGGAAGTACGCGTCGGCGACCACGGCCAACCTGGCGGTCAAGCCGACACGGTAGCTGAAGTCGAGGTCCTCGAGGTAGCTGTAGCCGGCGTACCACTCGTCGAAGCGGAACCGCCGGACGATGTCCCGCCGCCAGACCGAGGCCGTGCTCGGCAGCCAATCGGTCCAGGCGGTCCGGTCGACCGGCCCGATCATGGTCTGGAAGCCGGAGGCCGTGACGGCCCCGCCGCGGCGGTCGTAGAGGCCGAGGGAGGCGGCCAGGGGCGAGGCCTTGAGGCCCGGCCATTCGAGCGGCGGATGGTTGACCAGGTTGAAGGCGGCCCCGCCGACTTCGGGGCCGGCGGCCTCGAAGAAGCGGAGCATCGCTTCGACCGCGCCCGGTTCGAGCACAGCGTCGTCGTCGAGGAAGCCGACCAGCCCCGCCTCGGGCCCGACGGCCTCGAGGCCGAGGTTGCGCTGGCGGGCGGCCGAAGCGACGCCGGACCGGATGAGGCGCAGGACCGGGGCCGAGCGCCCGCCCGGAAGGCGCGGCGTCGGCCGGGCGCTGGCGTCGACGACGACGACCTCGTCGGGGACGCGGGTCTGGGCGAGGAGGCTCGTCCACAAGCGCCGCAGCTCTTCCGGCCGGTCCTTGGTCGCGACCACGAAAGAGATACGGCTACGTTCGGTCATGCCTGTCCTTCAGGAAGTCACGGACGACGTCCCTCATCCCGGCGGCGAACCGGTCCGCTGAGAACACGGCCGCCCGGACCTCGAGGTGCCGCCGGAGCTCGTCCCGGCGG